>JASJKW010000048.1:0-4165 GCA_037621305.1 Pseudomonas sp. | reverse complement strand
ATCCGGGAAGCTTTCATCCCAGGTTACCGGCGCTTTGCAGGTGGGACATTCTACGGTGGTAGTCATGATCTGGCTCCTGTGGTCAGCGTCAGATAATACTGATGCAATTGATCGACCTGCTGGTGCAGAGCAGCCAGGTCGCGGTCGTTGGTGATGACATCATCGGCATGGCGCAAACGTTCTTCGCGTTTGGCCTGGGCCTGAAGAATGGCTTTGACCTGTTCTTCAGGCACCTTGTCACGCAGAGTCGTGCGGGCGATTTGCAGTGCCTCCGGCACATCCACTACCAGTATGCGGCGGGTCATCTGATACTGACCCGATTCCACCAGCAAGGGTGACACCAGCAGCGCATAGGGCGAGTCGGCGGAAGCCAGATCACTGACGATTTCTTCACGGATCAAGGGATGCAGCAGCTGCTCAAGCCAGCGGCGCTCGTCCGGATCCCGGAATACCCGCTCGCGCAGCACGGCGCGATTGAGTGAGCCGTCCTGCTGCAGCACCGCATCACCAAAGCGGTCGACAATCTGATGCAGCGCCGGCCGGCCGGGCTCGACCACTACCCGCGACTTGATATCGGCGTCTACCACATGGATGCCATGTGTTTCGGCGAAGCGCGCAGCAGCCGCGCTTTTGCCGCTACCGATACCGCCAGTCAGGCCAATGATAAAGGTGTTCGAAGAGGTCATCGCAGTTCACTGCCTTGGGTCTTTAACAAAGGCAGTCAGTATACGGAGATTGAGCGGGCAGGCGTAGGGGAGGGCAGATCTGGATTCAGCCAGCGAAGGCGGTCGAGAGGGTACTCGACCGCCCAGGAAGCAGGCTGCGGTTGGCTCATGCAGGCGTAGGAGCCTGAGATCTAGAACCCTGCAAATCGCAGATAGGTCCCGGTAATCCACTCGCCCCAGATAATTGCGATCCAGCCGGCGATGGCCAGGTAAGGTCCAAAGGGCAGAGGGGTGGAGTTGGCGTCGCCGCGGGTCTTGAGGATGATGATGCCGAGGATGGCGCCGACCAGCGAGGATAACAGGATGGTCAACGGCAACACCTGCCATCCGCCCCAGGCACCGAGCATGGCCAGCAGCTTGAAGTCGCCGTAGCCCATGCCTTCCTTGCCGGTGATCAGCTTGAATAGCCAATACACCGACCACAGGCTCAGATAACCAAATACCGCACCCCACAACGCCGAATGCATATCGGTGAATAGCCCGAAGCTGTTGGCAATCAACCCCAGCCACAGCATCGGCAGCACGATTGAATCGGGCAGCAGCTGGGTGTCGGCATCGATCAGACTCAGGCTGATCAGTGCCCAGGTCAACAGCAGCATTCCGCCTGCCGGCCAGCCGAAGCCATATTGCCAGGCAACCACAGCGCTCAGCACCGCCGTCAGAAGCTCCACCAGCGGGTAACGGAAGCTGATAGGTTCCCGGCAATTTCCGCAGCGACCGCGTAGCAGCGCATAACTGATCAACGGCAGATTCTGCCAGGGTTTGATCTCGGTCTGGCAGTGCGGGCAATGGGAGTGGGGCAGCACCAGATTGTATGCCGGCTGCTCAGGCTGAACCGTATCCGGTTCCAGCATGTCGCGGGCCTGACGCAGCCAATCGCGCTCCATCATCTTGGGCAGACGGTGAATAACCACATTGAGAAAACTGCCAACGATCAACCCCAGCAGCCCGGCGACTACAACAAAGGCCAGCACATGGCTGGCCATATAATCGAGTAGAGTCATAGGTCAGACAACGGCGCCCAGCTGGAAAATCGGCAGGTACATGGCGATGATAAGACCGCCGATCAGTACACCCAATACCGACATGATCATGGGCTCCAGCAGCGTGGTCATGTTATCCACCTTGTTGTCCACCTCGGCCTCGTAGAAGTCCGCCACTTTTTCCAGCATGCCATCGAGATTACCGGACTCCTCACCGATCCCGGCCATCTGGATAGCCAGCGACGGGAACACATTGGTGGTGCGCATGGCGAAGTTTAATTGGGTACCAGCCGACACATCCTGCTTGATGCTCATGACGGCGTTGTAGAACACCACGTTGCCCGCTGCACCGGCGACTGAATCCAACGCCTGAACCAAGGGCACACCAGCAGCAAAAGTGGTGGCAAGGGTGCGGGCATAACGGGCAACCGCTGCCTCGTAGATAATCTGTCCGACAATCGGTGCCTTGAGCAGCGCCCGGTCCTGGGCATCACGGAACGGCTTGGACCGCCGATGGGCCTGGGTATAGCTCCAGCCAATGACAATAAGTCCGATCAGAATGACGAACCACCACGCCTGCAACCATTCCGACAAGCCGATGACCATCAATGTGAAGGTAGGCAGGTCGGCGCCGAAGTTGGCGAATACCTCCTTGAACTGCGGCACTACCTTGAGCAGCAGAATTGCCGTCACGATCACGGCCACCACAACCACTGAAATCGGGTAAGTCATGGCTTTCTTGATCTTGGCTTTCAGTGCCTCGGTCTTTTCCTTGTAGGTCGCGATTCGATCCAGCAGGGATTCCAGTCGCCCGGACTGCTCACCGGAGTCCACCAGATTGCAGAACAGGTCATCAAAATACTGGGGGTGCTTGGCCAGGGAGGCTGCCAAAGTATTACCCGCGGCGACATCGGTCCTGATTTCGTTGATCAGCTTGGCAAAGTTCGGGTTGGCGGTACCTTCAGCGATGATCTCGAATGCCTGTACGATAGGCACCCCCGAGGCCATCATGGTCGCCAGCTGTCGGGTGAAGAAGGCAATGTCCAGCGGCTTGATCTTTTTCGCTTTAGCGCTGAACAGAGTCGACTTCTTGTTGATTTTGGTGACCAGAATACCCTGCTTGCGCAGTTGGGCCTTGATCAACGCCTGATTGGTGCCCTGAATCTCACCGGAAATCTTGCTGCCCTTGCGGTCCTTGCCTTCCCATTTGAACGGGTAGATCTTTTCGACCTTGGCTTTTTTCGCGGATTTCGCGACGGAGCTGGTCCTTTTCACTGCTGCTTGCTGGGCCATGACTTAATCCTTGGTCACTCGGTTCACTTCCGCCAGGCTGGTGACACCCTGTTCCGCCTTCATCAGTGCGGACTGGCGCAAGTTTCTGAATCCTTCATTCTGGGCTACGTCGGAAATCTGCATGGAGTTGCCGTCTTCCATGATGATTCGCTGGATGGCGGGAGTGATCCGGACAACTTCATAAATCCCGACACGCCCTTTATAACCATCCTGACAGTTTTCGCAACCCACAGGTCCGTAAATCGTTAACCCGCTAGCAATTTTTTCCTCAGTGAAGCCTTCTTCCAGCAATGTCTCGCGGGGAATATCGACCGGTTTCTTGCAATGCGAACACAGTCGGCGGGAAAGACGTTGGGCAATGATCAGGTTCACTGAGGTGGCAATGTTGAACGAGGCCACGCCCATATTGCGCAAACGGGTCAGGGTTTCTGCGGCACTGTTGGTGTGCAGGGTGGACAAGACCATGTGGCCGGTCTGTGCTGCCTTGATGGCGATTTCGGCGGTTTCCAGGTCGCGGATCTCACCGACCATGATGATATCCGGGTCCTGACGCAGGAAGGCGCGCAGGGCCTGGGCGAAATCCAGCCCCTGCTTGGGGTTCACGTTGACCTGGTTGATGCCTTCCAGGTTGATCTCCACCGGGTCTTCCGCGGTGGAAATATTGCGTTCCATGGTATTGAGGATATTCAGGCCGGTATACAGGGATACCGTCTTACCGGAACCGGTCGGGCCGGTCACCAGAATCATGCCCTGGGGTTTCTCCAGAGCGTCCATGTACATCTGCTTCTGGTCGTCCTCGTACCCCAGTGCATCGATCCCCATCTTGGCGCTGTCGGAGTCCAGAATACGCAGCACTACCTTCTCGCCCCACAGGGTCGGCAGGGTGTTGACCCGGAAGTCGATGGCCTTGTTCTTGGAAATCTTCAGCTTGATGCGGCCATCCTGCGGTTTGCGTCGCTCGGCCAGGTCCATCGAGGACATCACCTTCAGACGCGCGGCAATCTTCACTCCCAGCTGCACCGGCGGCTTGGATACTTCATGCAGAATGCCGTCGGTACGGAAGCGCACCCGGTAGGTCTTTTCGTAGGGCTCGAAGTGCAAGTCCGACGAGCCTTTCTTCACTGCATCCAGCAGCATCTTGTTGACGAAGCGCACCACCGGTGC
>JASJKW010000047.1:0-3321 GCA_037621305.1 Pseudomonas sp. | reverse complement strand
GGCGGGCACCCAGTTCATTCAGCTATTGGCGCGCGCCACGACTGCCTGGAAAAGCACGTTGCAGCCGGCGGCCAGATCTTCCGGCGTCGCGTTTTCCGCTTCGTTGTGGCTGATGCCATTCTCACAAGGTACAAAGACCATGGCTGTGGGGGCGACGCGGGAGATATAGCAGGCATCATGTCCGGCCCCGCTGACGATATCCCGATGGCTATAGCCGAAATCCGTTGCTGCCTGGCGGACCAGGTTTACGCAGTCGGTATCAAAGGGGACGGGCGGGGAGTACCAGATCTGCTCGAAGGCCATTTCCAATCCCAGTTCTGTGGAAACGGAGTCGGCTGTTTCACGCAGCGCCTGATCCATCTGTGCCAGGACGTCGGCATCGGGGTGACGGAAATCCACGGTAAAGAACACTTGCCCGGGAATCACGTTGCGCGAGTTGGGGAACACCTGCAGCAGGCCGACGGTGGCGCAGGCATTGGGTTGATGCGCGAGGCCGATCTTGTTGACCTGATCAATCAGCCGCGCGGCGCCGACCAGAGCATCACGACGGCGACTCATCGGGGTCGGGCCGGCATGGGATTCCTGGCCGGTCAGGGTGATTTCATACCAGCGCTGGCCTTGCGCATCAGTGACCACGCCAATCTGTTTTTTCTCGTCTTCGAGGATCGGGCCCTGCTCGATATGCGCCTCAAAGAACGCCTTGAAGGGACGTCCGCCGACATCATCGGGGCCGTTATAGCCGATACGCGCCAGCTCTTCTCCCATGGTCTTGCCATCCAGATCAGCGCGGCTCAAACCGTAATCCAGCTCGAAGACCCCGGCAAATACGCCGGATGCCACCATCGCCGGTGGAAAGCGCGAGCCTTCCTCGTTGGTCCATACCGAAGCTTCAATGGGCGCCTGGGTGTCCATGCCCTGGTCATTCAGGGTGCGAATCACTTCCAGGCCGGCCAGTACCCCGTAAATACCATCGAACTTGCCGCCGGTAGGCTGGGTATCCAGGTGGCTGCCCATCACCACGGGTGGCAGCGAATCATCCAGCCCGGCGCGGCGAGCGAAGATATTGCCCATCTTGTCCACGCGGATGGTGCAGCCTGCGTCTTTGCACCATTGCACGAACAGGTCACGGCCCTGCTTGTCCAGATCGGTCAGGGCCAATCGACAGACGCCGCCTTTCTCCGTACCGCCAATCTCGCCCATGTCCATCAAGCTTTGCCATAGCCGTTGCTGGTTGATCATGGTTTTCTGCATTGTGAATGCCTCATTCGATCATTATTGTTTTTTACAGTGGATACCGGCGGCGACGCCGCCGGTATCAGCTCAGGTGCGGAACTTGGGAATGATGTGTTCGCCATACTGGGCGATGATGTTTTCCTCATCGCCGTTGTCGAGGTATATATTGAACTGCGTGGCGCCGGCTGCCTTGAGTTCATTGAGCTTGCTGACGTGCTGGTCGGCTTCGCCGAGCACACAGAAACTGTCGACAATGTCCGGGGTAATGAAGTCCAGGTAGGGGTTATCGCTCTGGCCATGCTTGGAGTAGTCATAGCCCTTACGCTTTTCGATATAGTCGGTCAGGCTGGCGGGGACGGTGCCGCTGTCGCTGCCGTACTTTTCAACGATGTCGGCGACGTGGTTGCCGACCATGGCCGGGAACCATTTGGTGGCTTCGATGCACTCGTCCCGGGTACCGAAATAGGCGGGGGCGGCGACGATCACCTTGTAGTTGTCCATGTCACGACCGGCTTCCTTGCCAGCGCTGATGCTCTGTTCAGCCAGCCATTTGACGATGCTCGGTTCGCCGATCTGCAGGATGACCCCATCGCCCACTTCCCCTGCGGTTTTCAGGGCCATGGGACCATAGGCGCCGATATGCACGGGCAGTTCGTAGCCATCGGCCCAGGGGAATTTGACCGGCTCGGGGCACTCACCATAGAGCACCTCTTCGCCGCGGATCATGGCTTTTACCTTGGTTGTGAATTCAGCCACCCGCGCCAGCGAGGCCGGCTTCTTGCCCATCACCCGGACCGAACTGTCGCCGCGGCCCAGACCGATATCGAAGCGCCCGCCGCTTTGCTTGGCCAGACTGCCGAACAGGCTGGCGGCCAGCGACCAGTCACGCGCGTTGGGGTTGGTGACGCACGGCGCAAAGCGCATCTTCTTGGTGTGCTCCATGCACATGGCAATCGCGGGATAGCATTCGCGCCACAGAATATGCGAGTCATAGAACCAGCAATAAGCGAAACCGGCTTCTTCAGCCTGTATGACCAAGCGGCGGGCCCGTTCGGGGCTGACAAAACCTTTAAAGCAGATACCGAATTCCATTGTTATTCTCCTATGTCGGTAGGTATTACTCATTGCTGCATCAGGCGTCTGGCGCGCAGATGCGGATTCCTGCGTGGGTGAAAGGGACTTTCTTGGAAATATTCAGGCGTATCAGGATCGGCGTGATGGCCTCGATACAGCGCGCACTGCTGGCCGGACCGCAGTCATAGGCGACTACGTCCATCTTGTTGATCAGCTCAATGACCTTGTCCTTGGCGGGTACGGCGTCGCCGCAGACCAAAACATCGCAGTTGATGGCGTGTTCGAGCTTGTTCAGGCTGGCGGCGGAGATGTTGTGCAGCGCGCCGACCACCGGAATGGCCTCACCCAGCAGCTGTTGGGCCGCTTCGGTCGCCGAGCCGGCTGCCGGCATGGCAACCGCCCGAGGATTACCCTCGGCCAGCGGCACGACGATATCGACCAGAATCTTGCCCTGCAGCAGTTCGGCAATCGATTCGAGCGTGGCGTCATGCGCCGCATAGGGCACCGCCAGGATCACTATCTCGTCGGCGGCACCCACCGCATCGCGAATATCCATGCCGCGAATGGCGGCGGCTGACTCCGGCAGCAAGGCCTGGAGTTCCTGCGCTGTGGTATTGGCTCGTTCCGCATCGCGGGAGCCAATAGCCACCGGGACACCGGCACGCGCCCAACGTAACGCCAATCCCCGACCCTGTGGGCCGGTACCGCCTAGAATTGCAATGGTCATCGGAAGAGATCCTCTTTTTGTGGTCTTATCAGGTCAGTTGCCGAGCTGGGGGCGGATTCCCAATCCACACCCTGAAAAAGAATTGCGGGGGTTTTGCCGTTCTTGCTCATCAGCAAGCCCGACGCGGCCGCTATTTCATCGGCCAGGGCCGGGATGGTGACGGCCAGTTCGCGGCCAAAGGCATCCTGCTCGCCGATCAGACTGACCTGGGCAGGCACATTGGCCAGGCCTATGGCGACATTGACCAGGCCCATCCGCCAGGGGCGACCGAAGGTATCGGTGATCAC
>JASJKW010000046.1:0-6949 GCA_037621305.1 Pseudomonas sp. | reverse complement strand
AAGCAGTCACGGAATGATTCACTGATGTAACGCGAGGCGCCGCGGAAGCCCAACATGGGGTTTTCTTCTTCCGGCTCGTACAAGCGTCCGCCGATCAGGTTGGCGTATTCATTCGACTTGAAGTCGGACAGGCGCACGATGACTTTCTTCGGCCAGAAGGCCGCAGCCAGGGTGCTGACACCTTCGACCAGCTTGTCGACATAGAAGCCGACCGGGTCGCTGTAACCAGCAATACGCTTCTGGACACTTTCCTTGACTTCGGACGGCAGGCTATCGAAGTTCAGCAGTGCCTTGGGATGCACACCGATCATGCGGTTGATGATGAACTCCAGACGCGCCAGACCGACACCTTCATTGGGCAGGTTGGCGAAGTCGAAGGCGCGATCCGGGTTACCGACGTTCATCATGATCTTGAACGGCAGCGGCGGCATCGCATCAACGCTGTTGGTGCGGATATCAAAGGACAGGCGACCGGCGTAGATCATGCCGGCATCACCTTCGGCGCAGGAAACAGTCACTTCCTGGCCATCGCTCAGCTCGCTGGTGGCATTGCCGCAACCCACCACCGCAGGAATGCCCAGCTCGCGCGCAATGATTGCCGCGTGACAGGTACGACCGCCACGGTTGGTAACGATAGCGCTGGCGCGCTTCATCACCGGCTCCCAGTCGGGGTCGGTCATGTCGGATACCAGTACATCGCCCGGCTGAACCTTGTCCATCTCGGACACGTCACGGATGATCTTGACCGGGCCGGCGCCGATACGCTGACCGATTGCGCGGCCTTCAACCAGTACTGTGCCTTTTTCTTTCAGCAGGTAACGCTCCATGACGTTGACATTGCTGCGGCTCTTGACGGTTTCAGGACGTGCCTGAACGATGTACAGCTGCTGATCGTCACCGTCTTTGGCCCACTCGATATCCATCGGGCAGCCATAGTGCTTCTCGATGATCACCGCCTGGCGGGCCAGGTTGACCACTTCTTCATCAGACAGACAGAAACGCGCGCGTTCGGCAGCGTCCACATCCACAGTCTTGATCGAGCGGCCAGCGGAAGCGTCCTCGCCGTAGATCATCTTCAGCGCCTTGCTACCCAGATTACGGCGCAGAATCGATGGGCGACCCGCTTCCAGAGTGGGCTTGTGCACATAGAACTCGTCAGGGTTGACCGCACCCTGCACAACGGTTTCACCCAGACCGTAGGCACCGGTGATGAATACCACATCACGGAAACCGGATTCGGTATCCAGCGTGAACATCACACCAGCGGTTCCGGTCTCGGAGCGCACCATGCGCTGTACACCGACCGACAGAGCAACCAGCTTGTGATCAAAACCCTGGTGAACACGGTAGGAAATGGCCCGATCATTGAACAGCGAGGCGAATACTTCCTTGGCCGCGCGGATGACGTTGTCCACGCCACGGATGTTCAGGAAGGTTTCCTGCTGACCAGCAAAGGAGGCATCGGGCAGATCTTCTGCGGTAGCGGAAGAACGTACGGCTACCGAAAGATTGTCATTACCGGCAGAGAGTGCCGCGAAGGCAGCGCGGATCGCTTGATCCAGGGCTGCTGGGAACTCGGCATCCATGATCCACTCACGAATCTGTGCGCCGGTACGAGCCAGGGCATTCACATCGTCCACGTCCAGCGTGTCCAATGCAGCATTGATGCGGTCGTTGAGACCACTCTGTTCGAGAAATTCGCGGTAGGCATCAGCAGTAGTGGCAAAGCCACCCGGTACGGATACCCCTGCACCGGCCAGATTGCTGATCATTTCACCGAGCGAGGCGTTCTTGCCGCCGACGCGTTCAACATCTCCAACACCCAGTTGCTCAAAGGACACTACGTACTCTAGCAAGGTGATCTCTCCGTCAATCAATGAATAGGTTCGCAGCGCGGGCTTTGCCGTCTGGTCTGCAAGTCACAAATACGCCACAATGCCACTTTGACGCTCAATTCCGAGGGCTCAGGACCACTGTCCTCGGTAAATTCCGATATCTTAAGGCTTCGCGCATGAAACGCACTGCTTTTTTCATTTCCGATGGTACAGGCATCACTGCCGAGACGCTTGGCCAGAGTCTGCTCTCGCAATTCGAAAATATCCAATTCAGCAAACTGCTGCGGCCTTACGTGGATACCGTGGAAAAAGCGCGGGACATGGTACAACAAATCGATGCTGCTGCCGAGGCAGATGGTCATCCGCCGATCATTTTTGAAACCGTGGTCAACCGGGACATCCATCAGGAGCTGGCCCAGTCCAAGGGCTACATGATCGATATCTTTTCCACCTTCCTCGCCCCACTGGAACAGGAGCTGGGCGCGGGTTCATCCTACTCGGTGGGCAAATCCCATTCAATCCAGCATAACAGCAACTATCAGGACCGCATCGACTCCGTGCATTTTGCCATGGATAACGATGATGGCGCCCGCACTCATCACTATAAGGAAGCGGACATCATCCTGGTCGGCGTCTCGCGCTGCGGCAAAACGCCCTCCTGCCTCTATATGGCACTGCAATACGGGATACGTGCCGCGAACTACCCACTGACCGATGACGACATGGAAAGCCTGCAGCTGCCCGCCGCATTGAAGCCCTACAAGCAAAAGCTGTTTGGCCTGACCATCGATGCCGATCGGTTGGCCAGCATTCGCAACGAGCGCCGCCCCAACAGTCGCTATGCCAGCTTCGCCCAGTGTGAATTCGAGATTCGCGAAGTCGAGAACCTGTTCCGCCGGGAAAACATCCCGCATATCAACTCAACGCATTTCTCCGTGGAAGAAATTTCCGCCAAGATTCTGGTACACATGGGTATTGAGCGCCGTCTCAAGTAACCTCCACCCTGCTTTCGACTGCAACGCCCTGAGGTGTCGAGTTCCATCTCGACACCTCATTGGCCGATACGCCGCTGCAACGCTAGCCCCCCACCTCCTCTGCATATCCCACCTCGATGCACCGCTTCGCCAAATTTGCTAATTGATGGTTGAAACTTCTGGAATGAGATGTAATATTGCCGGCGCTTGATAATCATTCCCAGTCTCACTGATAGACGCAGCGAATTCGTCATCAGTAATCCAGAAAGGAGTTTCTGATGTTGCCGAACCGTCCTGCCTTTGCAGCACACTATGCCCTTGTCGGCAGTCTTGGCCTGTTGGCAAGCAGCGTTGCGCTGGCCAATGACGAAGCCATCCGCCTGTCCGACACCGTCGTGACCGCTTCGGGCTTCGAACAGAAGATCACCGAAGCACCGGCCAGCATCAGTGTGATCAGTCAGGAAGATCTGCAGCAAAATAGATATAACAACCTGGCTCAGGCTTTGGATGGAGTGGAAGGTATAGATATTCGCCAGAGCACGGGTAAAACAGGCGGCCTGAATATCAGCATCCGTGGTATGCCCAGCGAATATACGTTGATCCTCATTGATGGACGCCGTCAAAATGCGGCAGGTGATGTTACACCTAACGGTTTTGGAGATACTTCGACCAGCTTCATGCCACCGCTTTCTGCAATCGAGCGCATTGAGGTCATTCGGGGCCCGATGTCTACCCTTTATGGATCTGACGCAATCGGTGGTGTAGTCAATATCATCACCAAAAAGGTGGCCAAAGAATGGCACGGCTCTGTAACGCTTGACCACACCTTCCAAGAAAACTCTGATTATGGTGATACAAGCAATACGAGCATTTATGCTAGCGGCCCTCTGATCGATGACACTCTGGGACTCGCTGTACGCGCCAGCTTGTTTGATCGTGAAGCTTCGGATCTTACGTTCGATGACGGTAGTGAAGTGCCCAAGCGAGGAGTAGCACCGGTTGACGGTAGGAATTACACCATCGGAGGTAAGCTGACATATACCCCCCACACTGATCATGACCTTTGGCTCGATGCTGAAACCGGCCGCCAGACGTACAAAAATGGCGAAAGCCAAGTAGGAAGCTTGGATGATCAGAGTGGATTCAGACCCGCGCCAGACTCCAACTCAGCCGTAACAGTTCCTGGTTATCTTGACGAATTGGAGTTCGAACGCACCCAATTTGCGCTCGGTCATACCGGACGCTTTGCCAGCGGAACTCTTGTATCAAGTATCACCCATAGCAAGACCGAAACAGATGGTCGCAGTATTCCCGGCGCGCGCATCCAAATTGGGGAGCAGCCAAATGGCAGACCACTTTACGACTATTATGTGTACGGCGATCAACACCCTACGCTACCCCACGCTCCGATAATCGGTTCCGACCGTGAGCTCGAAACTACAAATCTCATACTCGACAGCAAGTACACCATGGCTTTGGGTAGCCACATTCTGACGGTTGGTGGTCAATATTGGGATGCCGAGCTGAATGATGGCATTGCCGCGGAGAAGTTCGAGCAGTCTTCATGGGCTTCTTTTGTTGAAGACGAATGGCGCCTGCGAGACGACCTAGCGCTGACCTTAGGTACGCGCTATGAAGATCACGATTCTTTCGGTAGTCATATTAGCCCGCGGGCTTACCTCGTATGGAACACTACTGATCAATGGACGCTAAAAGGTGGTGTAAGTCGCGGCTACAAGGTGCCCAGCCTGAATGACCTGCACGATGGGATCAATGGTGTAACCAGCCAAGGGGATCGTTTAACCATTGGCTCTCCAGATCTCGACCCGGAAATCAGCACCAACACAGAGCTGGGAGCTTATTACGACAATTTCAATGGTTTTAATGCTAACGCGACGATCTTCCACAATAAATTCAAGGACAAGATCTCTAGCGGTGAAGATGTGGTGATCAGTGGCAACTCTTTGATTCCAAATGGCACGTACTCGCAGCAAGTCAATATTGATGAAGCTGTAACACAGGGCGTCGAATTAGCAAGCAGCTGGCAGTTTGCGCCAGCCTGGAAAATCAGCGGCAGCTATACTTTCACTGAAAGCGAGCAAAAAAGCGGTGAAGATAAAGGAGCCGCCCTCACTAATACACCAAAGCATCTGCTGTTCGCTCGCTTGGATTGGCAAGCTACAGACCGTTTAGGCTTATGGTTCAAAGGTGAGCATCGTAGCGAACGCGCTAGATTTACCCAGCGCAGAGCGAGCTTATCAGGTGCTGACCAAGCCCTACTTAACGATATCGGGGACCTTAAGTCCTACGAGGTCTTTCATTTGGGCGGATCGCTCAGAGCTGCGGACAACGTCACGCTCAATGCTACGATATACAACGTGTTCGATAAGGACTTTACGAAGGGCAGCTATTACATTAACGACAACGACGACCTGGCTTGGGCGTCCAACTATGCGCACATATCGAGAGGCATGGCGAGTTCTGGAACTATCGAAGAAGGCCGCCGCCTCTGGCTGTCCGCTACCATCGACTTCTAAACCAGCCTGACCTGCTTCGGCCAACGCCCGCTCACGCGGGCGTTGGCGTTTCTGCGTTCTCAATTCCTGTCTTCTCCATCTAAACGAGAAATATTCCTGTTTATCGCAAAAAACCGTAGCCCTTTCGCTACGGGCTCCTTATACTTCCGCGCACAACCAATAATGATAATGATTAAGATTAGCGTGATGATCACATCAATAGCCTTCGGGCAAGGATCAAGGAGCAGCACAGATGTCGATCAGAACCACCCTTCCCTCCTACTTCAGCGGTGGCGTTGCATTACTTGCCGCCAGCGTTGCGTTGGCCAATCAGGACGCGGTCCAGTTACCCGATGTCACCGTGGTCTCGGCTACCGGTTTCGAACAGAAGATTGCCGATGCGCCTGCCAGTATCAGCGTCATCAGCCGCGAACAGCTCCAGAGCAAACCCTATGCCGGACTGGCAGATGCCCTGCGGGACGTTGAAGGCGTTGACGTAGGGGCGGATCTGGACAAGAACGGCAATATCAGCATCACCATGCGTGGCTTGCCCAAGGATTACACTCTTGTTCTGATCGACGGGCGCAGGCAGAGCGATATCGGCGATATCGGACCGAACAACTTCGGCAACAGCCAGTTCATGTACATGCCTTCTATGGATGCCATTGAACGTATCGAGGTAATTCGTGGGCCCATGTCCACGCTGTACGGTGCTGATGCCATGGGTGGCGTGGTCAACATCATCACGCGCAAGGTACAGGATGACTGGGGTGGATCGATCAGCCACGCGCTGAGTATCCAGGAAAACGCTCAATTCGGGGACGACAAGAAAACCGACCTGTTTGCCAGCGGCCCATTGATCGAAGGACTGCTCGGCCTGGGCCTGCGCGCCAGTCTGTATGATCGAGAACAGAGCGATCCTGGGTACAGTGTAGGCGCACTGGTCAACGGTGATGGCACGTTGTTTGAGGACCGGGGCAGCTTCGGCGACAAGAAAATCGTTGCTGCAAAAAACTGGAATGCCGGCTTCACACTGAATCTGACCCCGCTGGAGGATCACGATTTCCAGTTCGAATACGATATCGCCAAACAGCGCTACGACAACACCGAAGGCCAGACTGGCACGCTGGATTCAGTTGATAGCCTGTGGCGTGCCCGTGGCGGGATCATCCAGCCCAGGGTCGGATATGCGGAACATCAGCGGGTCGAGCGCGAGCAATTCGTACTGGCCCACACCGGCCGCTGGCGTTTCGGTACCAGTGATACCAGCCTGACTCGTAGCACCAGCAGTAACCTCGGACGTTCCTTGCCGCTGACGGTGCAAGAACGCGGCGCCCTGCAGGCTATCTGGGATCAGGCCTCCGCGGACCAGGGCGTCGGCACACCCGAGCTCACCGATGAGCTGCGCGCAGAGCTGGAAAACACCTTCCTGCCGCGTAACCGCCGCGAGCTGGAAATCCGCAACACCATCTTCGACACCAAGCTGTCGAACTCCATTGGCCGTCACCATTTCACCCTGGGTGGTCAGTACTTTTTCGCCGAGATGGAAGATGGAGTATTCGGCATGGATGGAGCTGCGTATCAGTCCGGAGCGACTCAAGATCATAAGCAGTGGGCGCTGTTT
>JASJKW010000045.1:0-13336 GCA_037621305.1 Pseudomonas sp. | reverse complement strand
TTGATCAGTCGGAAGATCGGAGCCTCGTCCTTGGATTCCAGCAGGTCATCGGGCTCGGCCAATGACTGACCCACCGACATCAGATCGGTATCCTCGCCCAAACATTAAACGAACTGCATGGCATCGTTGGCCGAACGTTCGTAGCGGTCACGCAGGCGGGCAGCGAAGGTGTCATCGTCCAGCACGATCGGCCGCAAGGGATGTCCTGCCAGCCGCCGCAATTCCAGCAGTGCCTGCGGGTCACAGTCGGCGCGGACAAACACATCCAGCTGATTGTCGCGCAACCTGTCAGGCAGCACCCCGAAACGTCGGGCGAACCGGTAGTCAGTCTCCGCCTGCAATCCCGCCTCAGGCATTACCGCACTGATATCAGCCTCAATCACCGGCACCTCCCGGATGGTCATCTCGCCCCCGGCGGCGCAGGGATCGGACTCTTGACCGCCAGATTATCCTGGCTGGCATTCTCGAAGGGCGGCGGCAAGCTCAACAGATAGTTCCAATCAGGCAGCACCGGCATGTCGCTGCGCGGCAGAATGCTGTCGTTACGCCCCTGCTCCTTCAATTGCTGATCACGAATATAGCTGTATTTGGCGTGAGTCAGACTCTCTGCCACGGCGCTGTCGCGCACGATGACCGTCCGCAGAAAGACCATCAGATTACGCTTTTCCACACTCGCCGTATCGTACCGGAACAGGCGGCCCAGACCGGGCACATCGCCCAGAAGCGGCACCTTGTCGCGGGTCTCGACCATTTGATCATCGATCAACCCACCCAATACGATCAGCTGGTTGTCATCCACCATGACATGGGTATTGAGGCTGCGTTTGTTAGTGATGAGGTCCGCTGCACCACTGGCACCGGGGGCAATCGATGACACTTCCTGGGCAATTTCCAGGCGTACTGCGTTACCTTCGTTGATCTGCGGACGGATTCGCAACTTGATACCCACGTCTTCGCGCTGGATAGTATCGAACGCCTGGCCGGAGTTCTCCACGGAGCGGCCAACAATGAACGGGACGTTCTGGCCAACAACGATTTCCGCTTCTTCGTTATCCAGCGTCAGCAGGCTCGGCGTGGACAGGATATTACTGGAGCTGTCGCCCTGCAGCGCATTGATCAACAGACCAATCTGCGTGCTGCCGATAGTGCCGACACCGCCGAGTGTTGCGCCATCGGACAAGGACGGCGGCGAGGAGAGATCCCCGTTCAGAAAACCATCAATGCCGGCCGCAAGATTGAGGATACCGCCACTGCCACGGGCAAAGTTGATGATCCCCACACCCTTGCCATCATTGGCAAAACCCCACTGCACACCCAACTCCTTGGCACGGTCATAGGACACTTCGGCAATGACCGCCTCAACCAGTACCTGCGCCCGTCGAATATCCAGCTGACGGATGATCTGCGACATCTCACGAGTCAGTTCAGCAGGACCGTAGATCACCACCGAGTTGGTACTCTCGTGCGCCTGAATCCGCACCCGGGAATCCTGGTTGCTGTAACCGTAGGAGCCGGAGGAACTGCCACTGCTCGACGAAGTGCTACCCGTCGAACCGTTGTCCACGTCCCGCCCGTCAGCAATACCACGTAACACCTCGGCAACATCCTCGGCCTTGGCGTAGCGCAGATAATGCACCTGGGTATTGCCTTCATCACCGACCACATCCAGCTGACGAATCATCGCCCGGTAAGCCAGACGCTTTTGCGGATCACCCAGCAGCACCACCGTATTGGTACGCTCATCGGCGATCATGCGCACGCGCTTGGAGGCGTTTTCTTCCGGCGAGGAAACCTGCAGCCCTTCGGTTATACGCACCAGCTCCAGCGCCGAGGCATGCTCCAGCGGGATAACCTCGAACTCCTCCATGGATTCCTGATCGATACGCTGGATCAGCCCTTCGATACGCCGCACGTTGGCGGCGGTATCGGCAATCACCAGTGAGTTGGATTCGGCAGCCGCTGCCAGATGCCCGCCCTTGGGCACCAGTGGGCGCAGAATACGTACCAGCTGACTGGCATCCAGATGGCGCACGCTGATCACATGGGTAATGAACTCGTCACCACGACTGCTGCTGTCCAGCGTGCCTACCTCGTTCTCCTTGGCCTGCACTTCAGGCACGATGCGCACCGTACCTTCGGCACCCGCCACCGCAGCAAAACCGTAGGATTTCAGTACACCGAGAAACAGGTCATACAATTCATCACGCTTGATCGCCTGGCCGGATACCACATTGACCTGGCCACGCACCCGCGGGTCGACAATGAAGTTGATGCCGGTTTCCTGGCTGACGATTTCGATCAGTCCATTGATATCGGCGTCCCGCAGATTCAGCACCAACTCATTGTCCGTGCTCTGCGCAACCGGTGCCTGCGCCATCGAAGCAGCACTCAGCAAACTCAGACTCAACGCCAACGGCAGGGTAAAGCGGGTCTTCGCAAACAACATAGGCATCGTAGTCTCAGTCCATGGTAATCGTTATGTTCATCGGTTCTCCGTCACGCTCCAGAGAGACTGATACCGAACTGGCATCGGCAAGCTCTTTCAACAGATCGCGGTAATCACTGATATCCGACACCGGGCTACCATTCACCTCGGTGATCACGTCACCAGCGACCAGCCCGGCAGCTTCGAATTCGCGGGCGTTACGCGCCGGACTGACTTCCAGCCCATGCAACGCACCGTCCTGCATCACCGGACTGGCACTGATCACATCAAGAAAACGTTGTGGATTGTCGACCCAGGCATCGCGGTCGATGCGCGGCACGCCACCATCGGCTGCCAGCGAAGCGGATTGAGCTGTCGGCAACGCCGGAGCGCGACGGCTGCCGGCGGAAGAGCCTGCGGTGTCATGCCGTTTCAGCCGGAGGGTTTCCAAGCGGCCGCCACGGTTGAGAATAACCCGGTCGGGAAATACGTCCTGCAACGTCACGTCACCCGGCAGACTGGCGCCGACGCGATACAGTTTTTCAGATTGTCCTCGGGGCAGAAGAATGGCCGCGCTGCGGCTCGGATCAGGATCGGACAGCACGCCCTTGAGGGACCAGCTGAGGGAGGTTTCTGGTGCGTGAACAGCTCTGGCCCCGCCCTTGGCGACGGACTTGCCGAACACGGAAAGACTCGCGAGCTCACCGAAACTGCCGCTCGCGGTGGTGGTATTGGCGGACAACTCTATGCTGGCAGGTGTATCAGCAGCAGGCAGGATGCTCGACGGCTCCAGCAGAGCCCAGGTCAGACGTCCCAGCAAAACAGCAGTGATAGCCAACAACATGAAGGTTGAAAACCTGACCACAGAATCCAGGGTAAAACGGGCTACCAGCGGCATGCTTTCTCCAGGCAAAGCCAGTGACCGAATGGCCACACGATCAGTCGCAGAAGACTACCGACCTTTCGTTGCAGTTTTATTGTTATGGTTCTGAAACATTTATCTCAGCTGACTTGATTGTCACGAATTTGCCATATACCAGCAAGCCTCTTGATTGAATTATCGGAGGCACTGCACGCTACCGGTCATTCGAGACCATGCTCAATAACCTGTTTGGGTGAGTCAGAGGGAAGAAATGCCTTGGGTTCCAAAAAAAATGGCTGGGGCACATAGGTGCCCCAGCCATTTCAGGTACTGCCGGGTTTGATCAGCTGCCGATCACACCG
Source organism: Pseudomonas sp. (assembly GCA_037621305.1). Taxonomy (GTDB): domain Bacteria; phylum Pseudomonadota; class Gammaproteobacteria; order Pseudomonadales; family Pseudomonadaceae; genus Halopseudomonas. Next base: position 9,687 of record JASJKW010000045.1, on the reverse strand, counting down.
CCGTCGTCCTTCCAGATGACCACAGTGGCCGAGCGCGGCGGCATACGTACCGGGTTGCGATCCGGCCAATTGCTGCGCGCATAGCGCGGGCCCGCTTCCCATTCCTGCGGCGTGGTGGTGGCACCGGGGTGCTGCACGTTGATGAACATGGTCTTCTGATCCGGAGTGGTGATGACACCGGTGATTTCCTGGCCGATCGGGCCGGTCAGGAAACGGCGCATCTCACCGGTACGGGGATCGGCGCAGAGCATGGCGTTGTTGCCGAACACCTCGAACACACCATTGTTCTGGTTGCTTTCACCGATATCCGTCTGGATCCACACGCGGCTGTCCCTGTCGATCCACAGGCCGTCCGGCGAGCTAAGCAGGTTGTCAGCGGTCAACGTCTCGCCATTGGGACCTTTACCCAGGAGATTGGTCTCGCCGCTCTGACCGGCATCACCACCGAACAGGAAGATATCCCACTCGAAGGTGGTTGAGGCATGGTTGCCGTCGGCTTCAGCCCAGCGAATGATATGACCATGGCGGTTCTGGGTACGCGGGTTGGCGGCATCGGCAGTACTGCGGCCGCTGTTGTTGGTCAGCGTGAAGTACACATCGCCGTTACTCGGGTCAACAGCCCCCCACTCCGGGCGGTCCATCGGAGTAGCACCAACAATGCCAGCTGCCATTCGGGTGTTGACCAGCACATCAGCCTGGTCGACAAAGTCAGCACCTTGCAGGCCGCCCTGGCCATACACCAGCGGTAGCCAGACACCCTTGCCATCCTCGTTGAACTGAGCGACATACAGGGTACCGGTATCCAGAATGGAGCCATCAGTAACCCCCTTCTGGAAAGTCTGCTCAGTGACAAACTTGTAGATGAACTGGTTGGTGGAGTCGTCACCGGAGTAGCAGACCACCGGCTGACCTTCGATGGCCGGAGCAAACACCACACCTTCGTGACCGAAACGACCCAGAGTCGTGCGCTTTATCGGCGCGCTGTCCGGGTTGAACGGGTCAATTTCAACCATCCAGCCGAAGCAGTTAGGCTCATTGCGATAGTCCTCGACCGCCGAGGCCCCCTTACTGGTAGCGTCGAAGCGGACGAACTGATCCTCACCACCTGTAGCCAAAGCCCAGCGGTAACGGCTATCGGTGGCGCGAATGCCGTAGCCTGCATGCTGACGGGGAATAGTCTCGTCGGCGTTACCAAAATAGCCAGCCCAGTTCTCTTCAGCAGCCATATAGGTGTTCCAGGGGGTAACGCCCATGGCACAGTTGTTCAGCGTGCCACGGGTCGCAAAACCTTCCGGGCTGTATTTGGTCTTCGCCAGACTGTTGCCACGCACCGGGCCGGCCAACTCCATATGGGTCAGGCCGGTAATGCGACGATTGTAGTCGCTCTGCACATGCTCCCAGTGGTTGCCGTTGCCCTTTTGCACATGAACGATCGAGACACCGTGGCCATTCAATTCCTTGAGCGCCTGATCGCGGTCACGAGTACCGTCGTCACGCATGACCACGGCACCACTGCTCAGGGCCACACCGATATGATCCGCATGCATAAAGCGCGGTTCAACGTATTCGTGGTTCATCACCAGCAGACCTTCTTCCGAGCTGCCTTCGAAAGGCATTTCACCCTCGATCGGAAAGAAGTGCATGCCATCGTGGTGCGAGCCCATCTGCATACCCTGCTCTTCACCGGTATTGTCGATGGCGAAGGCCGGCATAGCACCCAGAATCGGCGTCCCCCAAGGCAGAATCACCTGAAAGCTGTAGCCTGCGGGAACCACGATATCGTCCGCCTCGCTGGCGGGTACCGCAGTGAACCCCAGCAGCGGACCGGCTTCACCGCCGTCGCCCGCACCCGGAGCACGATCGTCGTTGTCACTATCGCTATCCAGGCAGCCAGCCAATCCCAGACTAAGAAAGCCCAGTGCTGCGGCACCAGCTGTGCCTTTCAAGACAGAACGCCGCGCCAAACGGGCTTCCAGCACACTGGCAAAGGTTCTGTTATCCGTATAGCTGATCTGCGGCTCATCGCCATTACCATTGTCGATGATGATGGCGTTGTTGCGAATTTCCTCAGACATCCGATCTTCCCTCTACAGGCTTTAGTTTTGATCGCTAGAGCATGCAAGCAGCAGATGAAAGCTGAACGACTAACGAGTGAAGGTTTGAAGACGAAAAGAAGGCACGATGATTGCGGTCTGATGTCAGGTACCAGCCAATTCCCAAAGGGCCAGCAACAACCCCACCGCAAACGACAAGGCAATGCCCTGCCATACCGCCACTGGGTTCCGCTCCAGCAGGGAAAGCGACTGCCGAGTAGCGGAGCCATTCCCGGCCTGGCTCAGATCGAAGGTGAATTCGGACAGTGCCGCGTAACGCCTGGTCGGATCGGGGTGCACTGCCCGCTTCAGTACCTCGTCCAGCCAGACTGGAAGATCTTGCCGGTAGCATCTGGCGCTGCGGTAGCCAAGTCGCAACTGCGCGGCCCGCGCCGTCGCCTTTGCCACCTCGGTACCGTAGGGTAGCTGACCGGTGAGCATCTGGTAGGCGATCACGCCCAGCGAGAACAGATCGGCGCGCGGCGAGCCGCCTTGGTCAAGGAAGTATTCCGGTGCCGCATATTGCAGCGTGCCGGGTACCGGATTCTGCAACTCGCCAACATCCATCTCATCAATGCCAGCTACCTGCACCGAGCCGAAGTCGATCAGCTTCACCGTACCGGCATGATCAATCATGATGTTCTGTGGTCGCAGGTCCTGGTGCAGCATGTCCAGACGATGAAAGGCCCGCAGCCCCTTGGCGATCTGCTCGATAATGTCACGCACCGGCGACAGATCCGGCAACGGATGGTCGAACATCCACTGCTGCAGGGTCTGCCCATCGATGAACTCATTGACGGTATACAGATAACGCCGCGGCCGGGCCGGCGCTGCCTTGAGCACGTGCGGACTGTGCAGCCGCCGGGCTATCCACTCCTCCAGCATCAGGCGTTCCAGACAGGCGCGGTCTTGGCGCTGCTCGGTAGCAGGCACTTTCAGCGCCCAGCGCTCGCCAGATTCGTTGTCCGTGGCCAGATAGACATGGCTGCGACTGCTGGCATGCAGTTCGCGCTCGATGGTGTAACCGTCGAAAACCGCGCGACTCTCCAGCAAGGGCGCCGGCGGCAGCTCGGTCAGTTGCCGGCTGTGTTCCATGACAGTCGGTGCTGGCAAGGCATCGATACGTATCAGCTGCACCGTCAGGTTGTCGTCACTGCCCTGCGCCAGCGCCTGTTCGATGATGCACTGGGCCGCCAGGTTCAGGTCATCTGCATGGTCGTAGATCACACGCCCGAGTTGCGACGCATCCAGGTATTCGTGAACCCCGTCCGTGGCAAGAATGAACAGGTCGCCCATTTCGATGGGCAGTGTCAGGTGGTCGATTTCCAGATGTGGACCCGCACCCATGGCCCGAGCCAGGTAGCTGACATCCGCCGACACACGCAGGCGGTGGTCGCGGGTCAGTTGCTCCAGTTCAGCGCCGCGCAATCGATAGATGCGCGCATCACCCACATGGAACAGATAGGCCGTCGCGGACTTGATGATGAGCGCGCTGAAGGTGCACACGTACCCCCGGTCGGCATCATGTCGGTATTCACCCTGACGAGTCTGGCCGTGCAGCCAGGCATTGGTGGCCGCCAACACCCGCTGCGCCGACTTGCGAACCGACCAGGCGTCCGGCGTGCAGTAGTAATCCTCGAGAAAGCCGGCCACCGCCGTGTGACTGGCCAGATGACTGACTGCGCTGCTACTGATGCCATCAGCCAATGCCACCGCGATGCCCTTCGCGCTCAATAGCGGTTCCGCTGGCAGACAGGCGCCATGGCAGTCCTGATTGATGTCCTTGCGCCCTCGGTCAGAAGCCTGACCGAGGGCGATATCCAGACGTGGATGCGACATGCTCAGCGTCATACCACCTGGCGCACCTGGGCACGCTTGGGTGCGGTACGGATATGGGTGGTGTAGAGCGTCAGCCCGGTAAACGCCAACCCGCCCACCAGATTGCCCAGAGCGGTGGGAATCTCGTTCCAGATCATGTAATCCATCACCGAGAAGTCGCCGCCCATGATCATGCCGAAGGGGAACAGGAACATGTTCACCACCGAGTGCTCGAAGCCCATGTAGAAGAACAGCATTACCGGCATCCACATAGCGAGCGCCTTGCCACCGACGGTGGTGGAGATCATCGCTCCGACCACGCCCAGCGAGACCATCCAGTTGCACAGCATGCCGCGCAGGAAGATGGTCGCCCAGCCCGCCGCGCCGTACTCGGCATAGCCGAGGGTGCGACTCTCACCGATGTGGGAAATCTTCTCGCCGATCTCACCCGCTTCGATGGAAAACCCGTAGGTGAAGACGAAGGCCATCATCAAAGCGACCGTCAAGGCGCCGGCAAAGTTGCCCAGGAACACCCAGCCCCAGTGGCGCAGAATGGTGCCGACGGTCACGCCCGGGCGCCGATCCAGCAACGCCAGCGGCGTGAGCATGAACACCCCGGTGAGCAGATCAAAACCCATCAGATAAAGCATGATGAAGCCGACCGGGAACAGCACCGCACCCAGCAGCGGCGAACCGGTCTGGATGCTCACGGTAATCGCGAATACCGCCGCCAGCGCCAGAATGGCACCGGCCATAAAGGCGCGGATCAGCGTGTCTCGGGTGGACATGAACAGCTTGGATTCACCGGCATCGACCATCTTGGTGACGAATTCAACAGGGACGAGATAGGACATGGTGGTATTCCTTAAACAAAGTGCTGATCGAAGTGTTTTACTTGTAGGAGGCGCGCCTCCCACAAGCTATGTGCAAGCCCCACACGTCATGCTTCAGATGTTCATGGCGTGCTGATTACCCAGCGAAAAGATCTCCACCCGGTCACCCTTGAGCCGCACCGGCCAGACCTGCAGCGCCAGCTCGGGTTGTTCCAGACAGCGCCCGTCTTCCAGACGGAAGTGCTGTTTGTAGAGCGGTGACGCCACCACAGCGGCGCCCTGGATGTGACCGAGCATGCCCCGACCGATGACATTGGCCGCCGATTGCGGGTCGCGGTTATGCAGGGCGTAAACCCGCTCGCTTCCGTCCGCCAGAGGCAGATGAAACAACGCTATCTGCGCCCCCGCGAACCAGGCGACCACGCCCGAGTTGGGTACCAGGTCCTGCCGATGGCACAGGGGATACCAGTGGGCTGTTGGGTGCTGCGAATCGATAGTAAGAGCATATGCCTGAGTCATCAGAGTGCCTCCTCGGTAGCAGGGATCAGTTTCAATTCAGTGGCGAGCGCCGGACGGCGCTGCCCGCGTTCCTTGACGAAGTGAATATCCGGATCGCCGCGTTCGTCGTTGACGAAAGTGCGAAAGCGCTTGAGCTTTTCCGGATCCTGGAGGGCGTTGGCCCACTCGCATTCATAGCGGTCCACCACCAGCTGCATCTGCGTCTCCAGCTCGACGCCCAGTCCCAGCGTGTCCTCGATGACCACCTCTTTCAGGTAGTCCAGACCACCCTCCAGGCTCTCGCGCCAGGTCGAGGTGCGTTGCAGACGGTCGGCGGTGCGGATGTAGAACATCAGGAAACGGTCGATGTAGCGCACCAGAGTCAGGTCATCGAGATCGGTGGCGAACAGCTCGGCATGGCGCGGACGCATGCCGCCGTTGCCCGCCACGTAGAGGTTCCAGCCGCGATCAGTGGCAATCACGCCGATATCCTTGCTCTGTGCCTCGGCGCATTCCCGGGTGCAACCGGACACACCGAACTTGATCTTGTGCGGCGCGCGCAAGCCCTTGTAACGGTGTTCCAGGCGCAGGGCCATGCCGACACTGTCCTGTACGCCGTAGCGGCACCAGGTGCTGCCGACGCAGGATTTTACCGTACGCAGGGACTTGCCATAGGCATGTCCGGTCTCGAAACCGGCGGCAATCAGCTCGCCCCAGATCTCCGGCAGGTCGTGCAGCTGGGCGCCGAACAGATCAATGCGCTGGCCGCCGGTGATCTTGGTATACAGATCGTATTTGCGCGCCACCTCGCCCAGCACAATCAGCTTGTCCGGCGTGATCTCGCCGCCGGCGATGCGTGGCACCACCGAGTAGGTGCCGTTCTTCTGCATGTTGGCCATGAAGGTGTCGTTGGTATCCTGCAGTGGTACCAATGCTGGGTCCATGACCGGCTCGTTCCAGCAGGACGCGAGGATCGAACCCACCGCCGGCTTGCAGATATCACAGCCCAGGTCACCCTTGCCGTGGCGGGCCAGAACCTGCTCGAAACGGGTCAGACCCTCAACGCGGATAATACCGTAGAGGTCTTGTCGGGTATGGGAAAAGTGCTCGCACAGACTGCGATCCACCGTCACCCCACGGGCGCTCAATTCATGTTCGAAGACCTGCTTGAGCAGCGCACTGCACCCGCCGCAGCCAGTGCCTGCCTTGGTGGCCGCCTTCAATTCACCCAGCTCGCTCACACCCGCATCAACCTGACAGCAGACCGCGCCCTTGCTGACGTTGTGGCAGGAGCAGATAGTGGCCGAAGCCGGCAGCGCATCCACGCCCAGCGCCGGACTATCTGCGGACTGCGGCAGGATCAGGCTGGCCGGGTCTTTCGGCAGCTTGATTCCGTTCTGCGCGTACTGCAGTAAGGTATCGTAGTAACTGTTATCGCCGACCAGTACCGCACCGAGCACGTGCTGCCCGTCCGCGGAGACCACCAGCCGGCGATAGGTGGCGCTGGCTTCGTCGATAAAACGGTAACTGCGCGATCCCGGCGTGGTGCCCTGGGCATCGCCGATGGAGCCAACATCAACTCCGAGCAGCTTGAGCTTGGTGGACATGTCAGCGCCGGTGAACGGCTCGCTGGCCTGACCGCTCAACTGAGCGGCAACCTGGCGTGCCATCTGATAACCCGGCGCGACCAGCCCGAATACCTGGCCATGCCAGCTGGCGCACTCCCCTACCGCATAGATGGCCGGGTCACTGGTGCAGCAATGGTTATCGACCATCACTCCACCACGCTCGGCCACATCCAGACCCGCACTGCGCGCCAGCGCATCCTGCGGCCGAATACCGGCGGAGAACACCACCAGATCGGTTTCCAGATGTTCGCCGTCAGCGAAGTTCATCCTCCAGCGATACTCTGCACCGCCGATGATCTCGCTGGTGGCGCGGGACAGATGCACCGCCACACCCAATGCTTCTATGCGCGCCCGCAGCGCGGCGCCGCCCTCGCCATCCAGCTGCACGGGCATCAGTCGTGGCGCAAATTCCACCACGTGCGCCTCCAGCCCGAGAGAGCGCAAGGCATTGGCCGCCTCCAGTCCGAGCAAGCCACCGCCCACAACCACACCCCGCCGCGCACCCTCGGCCGCCGCGCGAATGGCATCCAGATCATCCAGAGTGCGATAAACCAGTCGAGAAGTACCCTCAGCACCGGCAATCGGCGGCACAAAGGGAAAGGACCCGGTGGCGAGTACCAGCTGATCGTAGCGGGTGCGACCGCAGGCAGTGATCAGCTGTTTATTGCTGCGATCAATGTCCAGCACTGGCGAGCCGAGATGCAGATGGACTCCCGGCTGCTGATACAGGTCCGCCTGCCCCAACGCCAGCGACTCGGCATCACGCCCGCCAAAGTACTCGGACAGATGCACCCGGTCATAAGCCCGCTGCCGCTCCTCACCGAATATATGGATTTCATAACGAGACAATGCACCCAGCGCAATCAGTTGCTCGACGCAGTGGTGGCCCACCATACCGTTGCCGATGATCACCAGCGTCTCCCGCCGGGTTGAAGTGACATCCCCACCCATAAGCCTTCCTCTCTTCGCTGCAACTGTCTGTGCAAAGAGCAAAGCAAAGGGCGTGCCAGTCAGCGAAAAAGCGCGCCAGAACGCCTCACATGCCGCGTGACACAAGGGCTGGGGAATTCATTGAGGGAGAGAGGTAGCGTTCTGAAGCAGCGGAAAGCTACCGTAGGAAAAGTCCCGACTGAACCATGTCAGGGCAATATCGCGCTGACAGAATCGGCTTTGGTGCACCCTTCAAAGGCAAGCGAAGGAATCAGCTACTTGAATACAGTCTTATGCCAACCGGGCATCCAGACTGTTCTGCGCCAGACGCCTGGCCTGATCTTCTGTCATCCCCAGGCTCTCATGCAACGCCATGAAGTTCTCATTCACATAGCCACCGAAGTAGGCCGGATCGTCAGAGTTCACGGTGACCTTCACGCCCTGTTCCAACAGGCTCAGGATGTTGTGGTCTCGCATATCATCAAATACACGAAGTTTGACGTTGGACAAGGGGCATACAGTCAGCGGAATCTGTTCGTCGATCAATCGCTCAATGAGCCGTGGATCTTCCGCTGCGCGTACACCATGATCAATGCGACTGACCTTGAGCAGATCCAGCGCTTGCCAGATGTAGTCCGGCGGCCCCTCTTCGCCCGCATGAGCAACCGCCAGGAGCCCTTCGGCACGGGCCTTGGCAAAGACCCGTTCGAATTTGCTGGGCGGATGGCCGAGCTCCGAACTGTCGAGTCCGACGGCAAAGAAAGCATCCCGATACGGCAACGCCTGAGCGAAGGTCTCGAAGGCATCGTCCTCACTCAAGTGCCGCAGAAAGCTCAGGATCAGCCCCCCGCCGATACCCAGCTTTTGCTTGCCATCACGCAGCGCTGTGCTGATCCCCTCAAGCGCCACCTCGAATGGGATACCCCGTTCGGTGTGCGTCTGAGGGTCATAGAACGGCTCGACATGCACCACGCCCTGCGCATGGCAGCGCTGCAGGTAGGCCCAGGTAAGATCGTAGAAGTCCTGCTCCGTGCGCAAGACGTTCGCGCCCTGATAGTAGAGATCAAGGAATTCCTGGAGATTGCCAAAGGTATAAGCCCCACGCAGGGCCTCTACATCCGCCCAGGGCAGACTGATACCGTTACGCCCGGCAAGATCAAAGAGCAGTTCCGGCTCCAGTGAGCCCTCGAGATGCATATGCAGCTCTGCCTTGGGTAAAGCTGCCAACCATTGTTCGTTCATTCCCACCTCCGCGCCGAGACGCTATCCGACCAGCAGAAACAAAAAGCCCCACACCCTTTTCAGGTTGTGGGGCTTTTTGTTGGATAGCAATCCTAAACGTGTGAAGTCCTTGATTGCCCCGTCAGTTGGCGGAGAGTCAGGGCTTCGAACCCTGGGAACAGTTGCCTGTTCAACGGATTTCGAATCCGTCCCGTTCGACCACTCCGGCAACTCTCCAAGTCGGCGCGCATGATAGCAGTTTCACTACGGCCGATAAAGCGTTAAGACAGCGGAACACCCAGTCTTTGAGCGACTTCTTCGTAGGCTTCGATGACGCCGCCGAGGCCCTGGCGGAAGCGGTCCTTATCCATCTTCTTGCCAGTTTCCTTGTCCCACAGGCGGGAGCCGTCGGGGCTGAATTCGTCGCCGAGAACGATCTCGCCCTTGAACACACCGAACTCCAGTTTGAAGTCGGCCAGCAACAGACCGGCATCATCAAAGGCCTGCTTGAGGACGTCGTTGACCTGCAGAGTCAGTTCGCGCATACGCACCAGCTGCTCGGCTGTCGCCCAACCGAAGGTAACAACATGGGATTCGTTGATGAAGGGGTCACCCTTGGCGTCGTTCTTGAGGAACAATTCGAAGGTCGGCGGAGACAACGCCTGA
>JASJKW010000044.1:0-2758 GCA_037621305.1 Pseudomonas sp. | reverse complement strand
GTGCTGTCAGACATCAGGATTCAGGGCTCCAGGTAGAGGCTCCATGGGGAGTGTTCGAGACTCGGGGTGAGGCTTTTGGCCACCGACGCAGTTTATCACAGATGCCGCGTAGTGCTGCTGTCGATCAGATCAGCAGCCCAGGTCAGCTCCACTCGGGCAATACGCATGTGCTCGATCTCCAGGATGCGTATCTGCCAGCCGTCTACGGTCAGCAGCTCATCCTGTTCGGGCATATGCTCAAGCTGATTCAGAATCAGCCCGGCGAGGGTGGTATACAGCGAGCTGCGTGGCAGCGGTTCAGGTAGCTGGCGGTTGATCTCTTCCAGGTTTTCGCTGGCATCAATCTCGTAACGGCCGGGCTCAAGAGGCACCACGCTGGGTGTCAGATCCATACCCTGTTCCGCTTCCGGCAATTCACCGGCGATCGCCTCCAGAATATCCGTCAGGCTGACAATGCCTTCCAGGGTACCGAATTCATCCACCACAAAGGCCATTTGCTTACCTTCATGGCGGAAGGCTTCCAGCGCCTTGATGGCGTTCTGCGTTTCGAACAGTACAACGGGTTGTTCAATATAATCTTCGAAGTTCAGCGCCTCGCCGCGCAGCATCGCGCTCAGCAGCACCTTCTTCTGCACTATGCCCATAGGTTCGTCCTGCTTGCCGTCACGAATGACTGCAAGCCGGGAGTAGGGGGATTCCAGCAGCTGGTTGCGCTGTTCTTCGAGACTATTGCTCAGGTCCAGCGTGTGTACATCGCGGCGCGGTGTCATCAGCGCCTTGATGTTGGTATCAGCCAGGCTCAGGACACCACGAATCATGTCGCGCTCATTTTCCTGGAACAGGGTCTGCGTTTCCGCATCGGGTTCGAGCATGGCGTCGGAGGCGGGCAGGGCGTTGTCACCCTTGCCCAGCAAGCGCAGGATATTGTTGGCGGTGCGTTCACGCAGTGTGCCGCCGGTATCCAGCCACTTCTGCTTGTTGCGCTGTGCGAGCTGATTGAAGAACTCGACCAGGATCGAGAAGCCAATGGCCGCATACAGATAGCCTTTGGGTATATGCAGGCCTACCCCTTCAGCCACCAGACTGAAGCCGATCATCAGCAAGAAGCCCAGACACAGAATGATCAGCGTTGGGTGGGCATTGACGAAGCGGGTGAGACGTTTGCTGGCCAGTAGCATCACGGCCATGGCCACGATCATGGCGATGGCCATGACGGCCAGCTCGTCAGCCATGCCGATGGCGGTGATGACGGAGTCGATGGAGAACACCGCATCCAGAATCACGATCTGGGTAACCACTACGCCGAAGCTGGAGTAGGCCACTTTCGCAGCGCTGGTATGGACGCGGCCTTCCAGGCGTTCATGCAGCTCCATGGTGGCCTTGAACAGCAGGAACAGACCACCGGCAAGCATGATCAGGTCGCGTGCAGAAACAGCATGATCCTGAACATGGAACAAGGGATTGGTCAGGGTGACCAGCCAGGCAATACTCATCAGCAGCGCGAGACGCATGATCAGCGCCAGCGACAAACCGAGAACACGAGCTCTGTCGCGCTGTTCGGGCGGTAGTTTTTCCGCCAATACAGCGATGAACACCAGGTTATCGATGCCAAGTACAATTTCGAGGGCAATCAGGGCAAACAGGCCCGCCCAGACAGTAGGATCAGCCAGCCATTCAAACATGGGCGGCCTCCATTACGGGCTGACACAAGGCAACTGCAGGAATCGATTGTAAGGATGGGGTGCGAAGACGGTCTGTCATCGCGTTAGTTCGGGGGGGAGGGACAGAGTTCAAAACGGTAAACCAGTAGCTATTGGAACGCTCTTTATACGCTTTCTTCTGTCCCCAGACAAACGGATATTTGTTGTGGCATTTCAGTCCGACTGTTGGCGCAGTGCCTTCAATAGCTGTTGGTCCGGGTAGCCATCGGCGGGCCAGCCGAGCGCAATCTGCAGGCGGCGTATTGCCTGGCGGGTATTGGCGCCGATAATGCCATCGACACTGCCGGGGCCATAACCATGGGCTTCAAGGCGTTCCTGCAGCTCCAGCCGTTCGGTACGGGACAAGGGTTTGTCATCGGTGGGCCAGTTGGCGTAGATCTGCCCCTGTCCCTGGAAGCGCTCTGCCAGCAGCGCGATGGCGAGGGCGTAGCTGGTGGAGTTGTTGTAACGCAGAATGCTGCGGAAGTTGTTCATGATCAGGAACGCCGGACCACGATGACCGGCTGGCAGAATCAGTGTGGCGTCAGCATTGGAATGCGCGGCCAGCGGGCGGCCGAGTGCATCGGTGACGCCGAGTGCGGACCATTCTGTCAGGGGCTTGCGGATGGACATGTCGGCCAGGGCATAATCAAACCCGTCTGCCAGACGCACTTCCATGCCCCAGTCGGCACCGGACTGCCAGTTCGAGGCGCGAAGATAATTGGCGGCGGAAGCCAGGGCGTCCGCTTCGGTATGCCAGATATCCCGTTTGCCGTTGCCGTCGAAGTCCACCGCGTGATCGTTGTAGGTAGTGGGGATGAACTGGGTCTGGCCCATGGCGCCAGCCCAGGAGCCGGTCATGTCATCGACCGTGGTGTCACCCCGCTGCAGGATCTCCAGGGCAGCCAGCAATTGGGTCTGGGCGAAATTGGAGCGACGTCCCTGGTGGGCGAGGGTGGCCAGTGAACGGATCACCGAACGGTTGCCCATATTGCTGCCGAAGTTGCTTTCCAGTCCCCAGATGGCCACCAGAATATGCCGGTCCACACCGTAGCGCT
>JASJKW010000043.1:0-11388 GCA_037621305.1 Pseudomonas sp. | reverse complement strand
GGTAGATGGCGCGGGCGTTGTGCCGCAGGGTGCCGTAGTAGTCCCGGGCTATCCATTGGCTGGCGAGGCTGTCCGGTAACTGAATGCGCTCGGCGATTTCATCCGGGCGATAGCCCTTGTTCATCAGCCGTACGCTCTGATCATGGATGTACTTGTACAGATCCCGTTGCGCGCTGAGAAAGTGCCTGGCTTCATCCTGACTCCAGACCGGCCAGTGATGCTGGGCAATCAGGATGTCGGTGCGCGGGCCATATTCTTCCAGTACCTCGTCGATATAACGCGACCAGCGGCTGGCATCACGCACTTCGGCGCCACGCAGAGTGTAGATATTGTGCAATTGGTGGGAGGTGACCTCGGCGGTGTTCAGCACCCGGCTGGCGGGGAAATACAGCATGAATTCGGACTGCGCCTCGCTGCCCTGGGCCATGTGAAAGTCAATCTCGACTCCGTCGATGGTCTGCGGGCCATTGCTGGAGATGATGTCGGTGGGCGGGATCAGCGTCAGCGCGCCGATGCTCAACGCCTTGCCCAGGCCATTGTCGATATGCCCGGTGGGGCCAACCGGCAGGCCGGTGCCGTACATGTACGTGGCGCGGCGGGTCATGGCGTTGCCGGCGATCACGTTCTCGCTGACCGCGTGCGCCATGAAGCCTTCGGGGGCATAGATACGTACCCGCTGCTCGCGCATATCTGCGTCACTGACGATACCGCGCACGCCGGCGAAGTGATCCACATGGTTATGGGTATAGATCACCGCGACTACCGGCTTGTCCGGGCGATGCTGCAGATACAGGTCCAGCGCGGCCCGTGCGGTGGTCGGGGTGAGCAGCGGATCGATGATGATCAGCCCGGTCTTGCCCTCGACCACGGTCATGTTGGCCAGATCCATGCCGCGGATCTGATAGATCCCCTCGGTCACCTCGAACAGGCCGTGAATATTGTTCAGTTGAGCCTGACGCCAGAGGCTGGGATTGGCAGTATCCGGTGCCGGCTGCTGGTCGAGAAAATCATAGGCCGCTCGGTCCCAGGCTGTGCTGCCATCAGGGTTGAGCAGAGGGTCGTTGTCAGCTGCGGCGATAAACCCTCGCTGGGCATCCTCGAAGGCCTGGCGGTCGCTGAAATCCAGTTGCTGCAGCACCTCGGTATTGGCCTGAGTGGTGGCCGGTTCTGCGGGCTGGCTGTCAGCCGTGGCGGAGTAGGGTAGCCACAGGGTCGCGGCCAGTAATGCAATCAGACAGGAGGTCTTGTTCATCTTGTATGCTCCGGTATGAGGTGTGCTTATGCCAGCCGCTCGGCCAGCAGGCTCGATAACCTGGCAGTGATGCCATAGATCGACAGCTGCGGGTTGGCACCGATGCTGGTGGGAAACAGCGAGCCGTCATGGATCGACAGGTTCTCCAGCTGGTGATGCCGGCCCAGACTGTCAGTGACTGCCCGGCTGGCATCTTCACCCATGGCGCAACCGCCCATTACGTGGGCGCTGCCCAGTCGGGTCTTGAAGCGGCGCAGGTCGAGACTGTCGATCATCGTTCGTGCCTCGGCCATGGTTCGTACCGGACGGGCATCGTTATGTATCGGTGTCACCGTGCGGGCGCCGGCGGCAAACTGGATGTCGGCCATACTCAGGTAGGTGCGACGCACCCCCTCCCAGGTGTAATCGGTCAGCTGGTAGTCCAGTACCGGGGAGTCGTCGCTGCGCAATTGCACAGTGCCCTCAGCGCTGTCCGGGTGAAAGCCGTCGCGCAGCAGGGCGATCATCATGTTGCTGTTGGGCAGTTGCTGCATCAGCTCGCTATTGGCTACGCCGGTGCCGCCCAGCACCGTGGCGCTGAAGCCCGGCTGCAGGGGCGGCACTTCCAGCTTGTAACCCATCGCCCCGGCAGCGCCGTCCTGCCATTGGAAATGGTCGGAATAAACCGATTGCGGTGCGCCATAGAAGGGGTTGATCGGTTGTTCGAACTGCGCCCAGGAAAAACTGGTGAGGTGCAGAAAAGTGCGCTTGCCGACCCGTTTGTGCGGATCAGGCGCTTTTGAGCGCAGCAGTAACCCGGGCGTGTTGATGCTGCCGCCAGCCAGAATGTAATGCCGGGCGCGAACCTGGATGCGTTGACCGGTCGGCGCTACGCAACGCGCGTCCATGGCGGCGCATTCGAGACCTGTCACCCGATCGCCGTCCAGTTGAAGCCGTTCCGCCCGGGCCAGGTAGATCAGCTCGCCGCCCTGATCCAGTACCGCCGGAATACTGGTGACCAGCATCGACTGCTTGGCATTGGTCGGGCAGCCCAGCCCGCAGTAGCCGAGATTCCAGCAGCCGCGCACGTTACGCGGGATCGGCTGCCAATGCAGCCCCAGCGCATCGCAGCCGCGGCGCAGCACATCATTGTTGGCATTGGGCGGGATGGTCCAGGGGCTGATGCCGAGGCGCTCTTCCAGGCGGGCGAACCAGGGCGCGAGCTCATCACTGCTGTGACCCCGTACCTCATGTTCGCTGGCCCAATGCGCCAGGGTTGGCTCCGGTGTGCGGAAGCAGGACGTCCAGTTGACCAGCGTTGTGCCGCCGACGGCGCGGCCCTGCAGGATGGTGATGGCGCCGTCCTTGGACATGCGTCCCAGACCTTCCTGATAGAGGGCAGAGTAGGCCTCATCTTCCTGCATCTTGAAGTCGCTGCTGGTGAACAGGCCACCTTCTTCAATCAACAGCACCTTGAAGCCGGCGGCGCTGAGCACCTCGGCGCTGGTTGCTCCGCCGGCGCCGCTGCCGATGATGGCGATGTCGGCCTCCAGGGTCAGATCCTGCTCCAGCTGGGAGGCGTTGGTTACTTTCCAGTTGCGTTTGAGCCCTTCGGCGAACGGATCAGCAATCGGCATGATATCTCTCCCTGGTCAGATACGCGGTGGGCCTGGGTAGCCGCATTGCGGCCAGGACGCAGGGCTGCTGTAGCACGACAGCAGAATGAGATTGGTCATCGCACTCTGGCCCTGTTGCAGCAGGGCGAATGAGCTGTTTTCCCAGCGTGTGAGGAAGGCTTGTACTGCCTCATCACTGGCATTTTCCCAAGAGCCCCAGATGCCCGTCACCGGGCCGCGAGTCACGCTCAGGGTGAGCAGATCGAACAATTGCAGGATCTGGCGATTCAAGCTGGGAGACAGCCGGTTCAGATTGTTGTCCAGCGCCAGCAATACGCCTTCTATCCCTTCGGCCCGCTGCGCCGTCGGCAGCGCTCCGGACAGTACTGTTGGAATGACTCGGCGCAGCATGGGCAGATCGCCCTCGCGCAGTTGCTGAAAACCGGGTGCCGAGCTGTCAGCGGCGCAGCCGGAGAGGCTGGCGATACCGCCAGCGGTAGCCAGCACAGCCGTGCCGAACAGGCCCAATTTGAGAAGTTGTCGGCGATTCAGGCCGGGCGCATCGGTGAGGGTATTGGTCATTGTTATTGTTATCCCATTTTTGGCCCGTCAGCGAATCAGCAGCTTGCGGACGAGTTTCTGCAGCCTGGTGCCATAGGGGGGATACAGTACCCGGGTGGCATTGAAGCGCGGCTTGCGCAGCACCCCTTTGGCCTTGCTGAAAGTCAGAAAACCTTCATGGCCGTGATAATGGCCCATGCCGGAGGGTCCGATGCCGCCAAAGGGCAGATCACATACCGCCACGTGCAGCAGAGTTTCGTTCAAGCCCACGCCACCGGAATAGGTCTGGGTCACCACGTGTTGCTGCTGATCACGGTCGTAACCGAAATAATAGAGCGCCAGCGGCCGGGGGCGGGCATTGATATAGGCGATGGCATCGTCGATCTGCCGGTAGGGCACTATGGGCAGCAGCGGGCCGAAGATCTCGTCCTGCATCACCAGCATGTCGTTGGTCACATCCAGCACCAGGGTAGGCGGCATACGCCGTGCCTGCCCGTTGTCGAACAAGGGTAACAGACGTGCCCCTTTGCTTTGGGCGTCCTCCAGATAGCTATTCAGCCGGGCCTGCTGGCGCGGGTTGATAATACTGGTGTAGTCGGGGTTGTCGGCGAGCTGCGGATAGAACTTGCCGATCACCTGGCGATAGGCAGTGACAAACGCCTCCACGCGCGCTTCCGGCACCAATACGTAGTCCGGCGCCACGCAGGTCTGTCCGGCATTCATGGTCTTGCCGAAGGCGATGCGCTCGGCGGCATCGTCCAGTGGTACCGTCTCCGAGACGATGGCCGGAGACTTGCCACCCAGTTCCAGGGTTACCGGCGTCAGGTTATCCGCTGCGGCATGCAAAATGTGCCGGGCAATGCTGGTGGCACCAGTGAAGAGCAGATGATCGAAGGGCAGGCGGGAAAAGGCCGCACCCACATCGGCTTCACCCAGCACCACAGCTACCTGATCCTCGGCAAAGACCTTGGCGAGCAAATCCTTGACCTGCTGTGAGGTGGCCGGTGTGGATTCGCTCATCTTGATCATCACCCGGTTACCCGCCGCCAGCGCGCCGATCCGTGGGCCCATGGCAAGAAAGATCGGATAATTCCACGGCACTATCACCCCCACCACACCCAGCGGCTGGTAAAACACCTGCGCCGAACCCGGCTGAAAGGCGATACCCAGCGGCCGCCGGGACGGCTTCATCCAGATGCTCGCTGGTGTCGCTCTGGAACGGGCGGCTATCCATCAAGGTGAAAGCTCCGGTGCAATATTTAGAGTAATTAATCTAATGCTTGTAGAGTAATTGTGGAGTGAGGTCAAGAAAGTTGTGGCTGGCTAATGGATAGCAAGCCGGTCTTTCATCAGGTCTGACGTTTTTGTCGCAGGCAGGTGAAAGATCATCCGCGATGACAGTGAGCGAAGGATGGCCGTTGTGAGGAAAGATAGGTTGCGAGCCTGCCCTTTGAAAAAGGGCAGCGGTCAAACGCAATGGGACAGGAATCCCAAATGCAAAAATGCCCCGGATGAGTGATCATCCGAGGCATTTTCTATGTTGGTTGCCGAGCAGCGCCAGGCCGCCTATCGCGCAGAGTCCGATCCCCTGTTCATGGAATGGCAATTCGACCAGGCCCCGGAAAAAGAACAGGCATGGCGCGACAAGGTTATCGAGATCAAGCAGCGCTTTGCCTTCTATCCCCAGTTGTAGTCAGCCTCCAGCGTATTCCTGACCTGACTTGCATAAACCATTCGGCTAGCATTGGTTTTCAGTGTTGGCTGGATGATGCTGCTGGTTCATTAAACAAGGGAGAACGCCATGGGGGACTACAGCAAGACGCTGTCTGAACGCTTGAAGCATACGCGCCTATCGGGCGGTGAAGATTATTGCGTGATTTGCGGCGCTAAGGAGAAACTCACCTTTGATCATGTGCCGCCAAAGGTTGCCACACCGTTCAGGGAGATAGTTCAGTATCACCTACTGGAAGTACACGACGTCGAAGTAAACCAGCGCGTGCAGGGTGTTAGGTCCCGAAATGGCTCGAAATTCAAGACCATCTGTAAAGCGTGTAACAGCCTACTCGGGCGGTACGATGATGCGCTGGGTGATCTTTGCAAAGCAGCAAGTAACGGGGTACATAGCTACTTTACGACAGCCTCGCATATATCAACTACCATGTTTTTCAAGTGTGATGTCAAACTTGTCATGAGGTCCGTCGCCGGCCACATGATGTCGGCCACATCAACTGAAGAGTGTCAAAAACCTCCCAGTGATCACCCTTTTTGGAGAGCGTTGAGTGATTTCGTTCTGGAAGGCACAGACCCGAGCGCCACTCACGATTTTTATTGCTGGTTTTACCCATATAAACACAGTGTCAGCGCTAAGCAGGTGGTGTTCTTTAACCAGGGTCACCTTGCGACGGTAACTGTACTGGCTTTCTACCCCATCGCTTTCCTGGTTGCGGAAGCCGATAAAGCTATTGTGCCGACTCACGCGCATAAGGTGCAGTTGAATGGTGATGGCATCTGGCTGGATCTGGATTCCAGAGGGTTCAAGTTTGCCCAGTATCCTTTCCACGGTCTGGAAGGGAACCAAATGGTTACGTTCAGCAGCCCTCGCTGCATAGTCAGCGTACCCACCAATACCTGACCAGGCCAATTCGCTAACACAGTACGAATCTCAATCTGGCCCTGGTCTACAAGGGCAGTTACATCGTCGACGAGGTAGAGCACAGCGGTGCGCCGGACATGATCAGCATTCGTGCCAGCAGCGCCGACCTGCGCGCCGGCCTGACCTGCAAGCGGGAGCGCAGTTGGCACGACATCACCCTGGCGGACATCGTCAACACCGTGGCCAGCGCCTATAGCCTCAAGCCGGTCATCGATCTGGTGCTCGGCAAGATCCCGGTGCCGCACCTGGACCAGGCGGATGAATCCGACGCCAACCTGCTGACCCGCCTGGCCGGCGACCACGACGCCATCAGCAGCGTCAAAGCTGGCCACTTGCTGATGATGCCCGTCGGGGCCAGCAAGACCGCCAGCGGCATCGATCTGCCGCACATCACCCTGACCCGCCGCGACGGCGATGGCCACCGCTGGATGGAAGCCGATCGGGACGCCTACACCGGCGTGCGCGCCCACTACTACGACGACAACAGCGCCGAGCGGCTGGACGCCATCATCGGCACCGACGACAACATCAAGACCTTGCGCCACGTCTATACCGACGAACAAAGCGCCCTGCAGGCGGCGCGATCGGAATGGCAGCGCTTGCAGCGCGGCGCTGCCACGCTCACCTACACCCTGGCCCTGGGGAGACCGGATCTGATACCGGAAATGACCTACAGTCTGATCGGCATAAAGCAGGAAATATCAGACACCGTCTGGCTGGCCAAGAGCGTCACCCACAGCCTGAATGACAGCGGCTACATCACCAGCCTGGAGCTGGAAAACCAATTGGTCGACGACCCGGATCTGGCGGCACTGGTGGAGAGCTGCTACACCGGCGTGCTCGCCTGGTACCGGGACGAAAAGACCGGAAAACAGATCAAGGTAACCGAGGGCGACCAGACCAACCCGAAGCGGTTGACCCACCTGTATGCGAGCAAGGCGAGTGCGGTGAGGGCTGTGAAGCGGGAGTGGGGGAGGATTGCGGAATCAGGAACAGGTTAACGCTGCCCTGTTTTGTCGGACTGTTTCCGCTGGAGCTTGGTGAAATCATTGAATATGGCGTCTTGGTTTTCTTCATGATCCACCTGGGTCTTGAGAATGTCTGGCCCTATCAAGCTGTATAGAACGGTGACCAACTGCCACAGGGTTAGCGCGACCAAAATTCCGAACGACACACCACGCCATATTTCTACGTTTTGCGCCATCCACTCCCAGCGTTTAGCTAGTGGAGCCACAACCCCCAGTAAAAGAATGGCTGAGAGGATAAATGTGGAGTGAACGATGGGAGTGAACAGCTTCTGGATGCCTTTGTCTGAGGCGCTGGACGCGTTCTGCTCTGTACCGCGAAACGATGTTCGCAACCTTTCGGGGTAGATAATTGCAAACCAAGCACCAACCACAGCGAAAATGATTGCAGCGGTAGTTCTTAAAGCTTCATATAGTGGCCACTGCTCGTTGAACGGAACAGCGGTTCCGAGATAACCAGCACCCAATACACAAATCGATGCCGTAATCCAGACGAGCAGCTTCACTGTCACTCTTGCGCCATCCGGAGCAGTTCTGGCTTGATGGCATGGAGCGCTTTCAGCAAGGATTCTGGCTCCACGACTTCATCATTCATGCGTTCCACCTCCAAATCGAACTCTTTTCTAGCCAAGGAATGGCTTAACCAGTGTATGTCGCTAGACCCCCGGAAAACGAAGCCGTAGTCGTCCCACTGTTTTTCAGCGCCTTCATTCCATGAGTCAATCATAGCCTGCACGTCATGCTCTGTAACCTCTGTCGTCAGACGGTATTTAAGCCGCATTTTTTCAGGCTGCTGTGCTGGTTTGTGCATGTTTGTAAACCTGATTAACTTTTGCCACATATCAAGGTCGCTTGCTTTGTTCAGGCGTAGCAACATGCTGCGCTCAACACGACTGATCCTGTCGAAATTCCGCAGGATGTATTCGTGCTTGCCTGGATGCTTGATCAGTCGCGTTCGAAATCTTGGGGATACTTTTTGTAACACTTCATCTGGGTCGGCAGGATCTGAGCGATGGCCAATCACCTTTAGACCCAGCTCTTGGCCATCTAGACGCTCCACAATCGCATGACTAGATGCGAACTCAAGAAAGCATTCCATATACACCTGCATCGCTTTTTGTGCAGTTATGAGATGGCTGAATCTGGTGCTTGCAAAAATGTTATGTCCTGGAAGAAACCAAAAGTACGTAGCGAATCCCGGGATGCTTCCCTCGGCTATCCTGTTCATCACGACATCGGCATTTCCTACCCTTGATTGGCCCATCACAGATGCAATGTTTTTGCCAGCAGCTGGAACCTGGTTCCACACTGTAACAAGCCAAGCATTGTCATGCGGGCGGATATCCAATAGATATACTGGCAGTAAATCGCCAGTAGGTTCGTAGAGCTTCGTTTGCTGCAGCTCTTTTCCCTCACTCCACTCCTTAAGCTCTGTCAATAACTCATACGTGCTACCGAACTGTGGCTCTTCCCCGCCCCAGGTGTAAAAGCCGCATTGATTGATAGAGTAAAAAGTGAGGCTGGCCGTTTCTATCGGCATGTAAACGTTTTCCTTATTTCTTTGTTTATCGTTTCGTTTGGATTTTAACTGCCGGCCTCGATTATAAGAGGCCGGGGTGCGTGTCAAGCCTTTGGCGTGGGTCGTGGTGGCGGTTTTGGAGCTGGCGGACGCTGGTCGTTACGAACATTTCGCGTGACTGGCGGCGGTGGTGGTGGTGGTTTGTTGCTCATGGATTCCTCTCTTTTTCAGTTATGAAGTAAACTTGACGATGCTATATGCACCAACCGCTACTGCTGCGGCTAAAACAAGGAAGATGTTGCACCGATATAGGCTGTTCGCTCTTATTTCATTGTTTATTGAGACTACAGTGGTGCAGGACATGTAACTAATAAAAAGATGTTCCCGTATTGTGGATGAGATCGTATTTTTGGCATCTTCTTCGTCTTTGTAATACTCAACTAGTTTATGCTTCCAGTCATCAATGTCCTGTGGCGTTGGCAAGGCTTTATCCATATTCCCTAATAGCGCCTCCACAAAGAAGAAAAATCCGGCAAGCATAAAAAGTAGGGATATTGCGGCTATAATCCAAAACCAGATTAGCCAGCCGGTCTCGACACTTTTCAGGTCCAAAGAAAAAATGACCGCGTAGAACCCTGAAATGGCAATGATCGCCGCAAGCGGAATGTTAAGCCTTTGAAACATATGATCCTTCCGCTCCACTTCATGGAAGTATCGCTTCTCAAAGTGTGCGAAAAGCTCTTCATCATAAGTTATAGGCTGATCTTTCTTGCTCCCGATTTTCACGGGGCGGATCGCGCAAGCAATGCTGGGAAAAAAGCCTTCAGCCCGGGATTATCACCTTCGTGATACAGCTGGGCGAACGCCGGCGTCCAGGTCGCATAGGTGAAACCGCCGCTGCCTTGGTGCGCTACTAGGTTCTGCAGATCGTCCACTTTCAAAAACTGCTGGACAGTTTCAAGAGCGGCAGCTCGGGTGATGTTGACGTCCAGGCGTGGAGTGTCCTGATGTGTCATGGATACTGGATTAAGAGTCATCACGATGGGGGTGCTGGTAACCCTTACCTGGTCTGCGCTGGTGTGAATAAGCGTCTTATATATGCCGTACATCACCGCGCGCTGCAGCTCGGTCTCGACAATATCTGCTGTGTCCCCCTTGAAGACCTTGGGTGACAGGTGAATATGTAAGGGGGTATCGGAAATCAACCGATAGCTGCCGGTTTCCTCGTCATAGTCCCCGCTGTCTTCAATCATTTCGCTGACGCTGGCGAACATGGGGATGGGTCTGGCCTTGGCTTCTGCCGCCTCACTTGCATTCATACCGAGAATACGGACGCTCAGATCCGGGTTGTAATGGGTTGTTGCCCAATACGTGCCGGAAGTCGCGCCCTCAACCCGGTAGTTGATGAAGGTTCTGTCAGTGGGATGAGTGGCCTGCGCTTTGATGGCCTTGGCAATCACTGCCAGTTCGGCTTCAGTGATTCGCTCGTCGAGCGCAATCAGGACTGACCGCTTTATGGATGACTTGTAATCATCGCTAACGATCGAGTAGTTCGCTGGAGTGGAAACTGCCGGAATTGTGTCAGCCGTAACTTCGACAGCAGGCCTTTCGGCTTCGGCAAGAGCGCTGTCTGTTTCAGAGCCCGCTATCCCGAGCGCAACAAACACGATCATCGACAGAACCATTGCGACAATCCCTGCTGTTGATCCGGCAAAGTGACGCAAGAGCCAGTTCTTGCCCTTTAGTTTCTTTGCGATGAACCACCAGGCTGCGATCAAGGCAGCTAGCGCCAATAGAGCAGCGAAGCCTTCCATATCTTTCCTGTCCTTTGTAAGACGTTGTAAGGCTTCGGATCATGCCATCTTATGGCCATCAGGGACAACCGACTTAAGGATTATATCGGTTGGGTATCAGGCTCAATCGAGCAGCTACTTCGCCAAGCTGAACGAGAGCTGCGCACGGTGGGCAATGAGATAGGCCGCAGTGGGGCAACATCCAGCGAAGGCTTGGACGCAAGCAAGCTATTCAAGGAGCTGCTGATGGGACTGGAATCGGCGCTGAAGTCGAGCCCGTCTGAAGCGCGAAAGGCTGCAGGGGAAATTCTAGGAGAGGTAAATATCGAGCTGAAAGGCCAAGAAGTATGGGCCCAAATAGCACTTGGCCCCAGCCTGCGATTAGCAGTTGGGGCCAAGGACTTTAATGGTGGTTGCGGGGGCAGGATTTGAACCTACGACCTTCGGGTTATGAGCCCGACGAGCTACCAGACTGCTCCACCCCGCGTCTGTGGCGGCCATTCTACTCATTCTCGGGAGGCTGTCAAGCGATTGATGCGAAAAGAATTTTTTAGGTACGGCTTCGCATGGGGGAATCCACTTTGATCAAGACGAGGTGATGCCTTTGTGCCATTATTGGGCGCATTGACTCAGGGGTGGCTCGGACTTTCCGCAGCGGTAATTAACATGCTATACGGCGTATGCACAAACAGGGAATGTCCATGAACAATTCCAAAGCACTGTACAGGGTCACCGCGCTGGGCGAATTCGCCGATGCTAGCGTCGAGCACGCTTATCAGGCGCATATGCAGCCGTTGTTGGCGCGTCATTTGCGGGTTGCCTTGATGGTATGGGGCAGCTTGATCCTGTTGTTTGGTGTTCTGGACTTGCAGAGTCTGGGCTGGTCGCGAGACTTCTACATCCTGCTTGCTTGTCGGGCTTTGCAGGCAACGTTGCTGTTCACCTTCGCTTTCATGCTGAAAAGAAGACCGCAGCTGGTGTCCAGCGGCA
>JASJKW010000042.1:0-7435 GCA_037621305.1 Pseudomonas sp. | reverse complement strand
GCAGCGGAAATAACGTGTATATTCGGCTCCGGCTTCGGTGCGCTGATAATACAGCCACGGCCCCCAGACGGCAGGCAGGGACAGGTCAGTCTCGCGAATGCGTCCGCGGATTTCCTCAAACAGGATTGTCCGTTGATCGTTATGGGTACTCAGCCACTGTTCGGTATGGCTGTTTTCCTCATTCAGATGATTGATCACTTCGTCGAGGTCGCGCTGTTCCAGCCAGGAATAGGGGTCAGGCGTCGCATCACGGCGAGTTGATAACGGCATGGTTGTAGGACTCCAGGGACAAAAAAGCTATTATAGACGCTCGTTCATTCCCAACCGGTCAAACAACATGTTCAACGAGTCGGAATACCAGACAGTGTGGATGATTTATCTTGCCACTGCAGCCTGTTGTTGGCTGGTCTGGGCGCAATTGACCCGTTGGATAGGGTGGTGGTTTGTGCGAGAACCGCTGTGGTTGGTGATGGCGGTGATTCTCTTTACCCCCTCGAGGGTGGAGCCGTTGGAGCCATGGCTGGCGCCTGCCAGCATCGGCCTGGCGCTGGACGTACTGCTGGACACCGGGGATCTGGCGTCGAAACTGCTGGGGGATCTGGCGTTGGCAATGGCGCTGGCGACACTGGTCTATATCGGCTTTGTTTGCTTGCGCCTGGCCTGGCGGTATTGGCGGAACACATCAAAGCGCTCCGCCGCCTGATTGCTCTTCTTACTCTTCGTTGTTCTGCTCGTACATGATGCGCGCCAGGCGCATGATCTGCTCCTGAAACTCGGTGCGCTGACTATCGGTCATGGGGCAGATGCCAACTTGTTCGAACAGGCGGTATCCGCGTACCGAGAAAAACAGCACGGCAGCCTGAGCCAGCCCCAGCGGTGACTTCTCGAGGATGTCGAACAACCCCTGAACATCGTCCGATGTGGTCTGCAGCAGTGCTGGATTACTGGCCGCTGCGGCAAAGATGGCCGAGTCGAGGTTCTTTTCTTCGGTGGATTCGCTCATGTTGCTCAGTAGCAACGCCTTGAGTTCGCGCATGGGCTCATCAGGCAGTACGCTTTCATAGGCACCCCAGCGTACGCGGAAACGTTCCAGGCGATGCTCGATCATGGCGGCAAGCAGGGCTTCGCGGTCCGGAAAGAGCGTGCTCAGTGTGGCTTCGTCGACACCGGTACGTTCACTCAATGTAGTGAAGGTCAGCTGGGACGCGCCAAGTTCGCTGACGATGGCCTCTGCGGCGCGGAATAAACTCAGGTGAAGTGAGTCGGTCTGTTTCTGGTTGCTGCTGTCCACTGCGAGAACCTCTTTATCTGGACGCCTGAAAGGGGGTTGCGAGCAGATTGGGTGCTCTATCTGTCGCCCTCGGATCATGGGGCATAGGGTACGATGTCGGGGCGGTGCAGGCGAGTGATTTTTCAGTCCAGGGTGCGTTGCTGGAATGACAGGCATTAAAAAACCCGGCCGGAGCCGGGTTTTTCTATTCAGGTTTCTAAAAAATTAGATAACCTGAATGTTCGCAGCTTGCTTGCCCTTAGGACCAGTAGTGATGTCGAAAGACACCTTCTGGTTTTCGGCAAGGGATTTGAAGCCTTGAACCTTGATCTCGGAGAAGTGGGCGAACAGGTCGTCACCGCCGCCGTCCGGAGTAATGAAGCCGAAGCCTTTAGTGTCGTTGAACCACTTAACTGTACCAGTTGCCATTTCAGATAATTCCTATCAAATTGAAATACTTGAGCAAAGCTCAATTAAAGCGTGGGAATCAAAGATTGCGAGAATGACAAACTTACGAACTAAAAGTGCGCTTGCAGCCTACTACTCTATCTCTTGAAAACCTACGCGCTCACTTTGCCCCGTAATGTTGACCAAGTCAAGTTATACTTGCAGGCCTTACCGGAACAAAACGAACGAAATTCAGTATACGTCAGTTTGCGGAAATAGCACGCCTTTCGTCGGATAATTTTCCAAAGGTTGTTTTCAGCTCTGCTGCGCCCTGTCCTGCAGGCGGTGATAGGGGTAGACATCAATCACCTTGCCATCAAGAATCTGCTGTTGCAGGCCTTTCCAGAACGCCGCATCAAACAGCTCGCCATGCAGCTGGAAGAACAGTTTGCGCTGCCGTACATCGGCAAACAGGAACACTGGAAACTCTTCGGGAAACACATCATGCGGCCCGACGGAGTACCAGGGTTCCGAGGCCATCTCCTGTTCCGGATAGAGCGCCTCGGGGATATACCGGAAGTTGACCTCGGTCAGGTAGCTGATTTCGTCGTAATCATAAAAGACCACTCGGCCATGCCGAGTGACGCCGAAGTTCTTCAGCAGCATGTCGCCGGGAAAGATGTTGGCTGCCGCCAGCTCCTTGATTGCCTGGCCGTAGTCGATCAGGGCCTCGCGGGTCTGCGACTCGCTGGCGGTCTCCAGATAGATGTTGAGCGGCGTCATGCGTCGCTCCGTCCAGCATTGCCGGATCAGTATGGTGTCTCCCTGGTCGATCACGGTGGAGGGGGCGACTTCCAGCAGCTCTTTAAGGCACTCGGGGTCGAAACTGTCCCGGGCGAAGCGGAAATCGGCAAAGTCCTGGGTGTCGGCCATACGTCCGACACGGTCATGACGTTTCACCAGCCGGTACTTCTCGATGACAGTGGCGCGGCTGATATTCTTCGAGGGTGAGAACTTGTCCTTGATGATCTTGAAGACCGTATTGAAGCCATGGAGGGTGAATACGGTCATGACCATACCCCGGACCCCCGCGGCCATGACGAACTTGTCTTCGGGCGTGCGCGCCATGTAATCGATCAGCGCGCGGTAGAACTCCGACTTGCCCTGCTTGTAGAAGCCGAGGGCGGTATAGAGCTCGGCGATCTGCTTGCCCGGCAGCAGGCGCTTGAGAAAGCCGATCATCTCTTCGGGCACCGTCACATCGACCATGAAGTAGGAGCGAGTGAAGGAGAAAATGATGGAGACTTCTGATTCGTCGGTGATCAGCGTATCCACGCTGATGCCTTCATTTTCTCGATGCACCAGCGCCAACACGAAGGGCCATTGTTCGCCCTGGCTCAGGACGCGCCCAACCAGATAGGCGCCCTTGTTGCGATAGAACACTGGCTGAATCAGCTCCACGGTCAGGCCATGATCCAGCTGCGCCCAGTCCGGCAGACCCTGCTTCATGCAGCGGATGATCAGCTGGCAGTCCCGCTCATAGTCTGCCCAGGGGGCATCGAAGGCATATTCGTCGAGAATTTGTCTGGCCAGGCTGCTCAAGCAGCCGCCGGAAATGAAGCCGCGCGTCAGCTGGATGCGTGAAGGTTTACGCACCGGCGGACGGGTGCTGTGGACAAACATGGTCCGGTCGCTGATCTGATCGTGACGGTGCATCTTGAAGAACACCGAGTTGAACCAGGTCTCGGCCAGATCATCATCAAAACGGTCTTCAATCAGGGCTATATAGGCCTGTTTGATGGCGGGCCAGCAGTCTGCGTCGAGAATGTCCCGGCATAGCGGGTCCGCCGACAGGGTGTCCCTGGTCGCGTAGATACGCTCATCGTAGAGGTTGATGCGCGCAGTAGACGCTTCCTGTATCTCGGTCCACTGGGCCAATTCGAAACGGGCGCGAGCCCCTTCGGTCAGATCGCGGAATGCAGCTCGATAATCATCGAATGCATCCAGCAGGCGTTGGGCAATGTGCGCGGCGGTGTCGGACATGAGGGAAGGCCTGTAACGTATCGGATGCGTTCAGGATAGCCATTCGACGGGGCCGGAGGAAGTGTCGCGGCCGGAATCGATACCGGCGTGAACCGCCGGTATCGCAACTCAGGATATCAGGGCAACATTTCCTGGTCGGTAAACAGATCGCTGAACAACATGGTGGACAGATAGCGCTCGCCGGAATCGGGCAGGACGACGACAATGGTCTGGTTCTGCATTTCAGGCTCCTGGGCCATACGCACTGCGGCAGCCATGGCGGCGCCGGATGAGATGCCGCACAGGATGCCTTCTTCGCGCATGATGCGCAGGGCCATGTCCTTGGCTTCCTCATCGGTGGTGAGCTCCACCCGGTCGACCAGACTCAGATCAAGGTTGCCGGGAATGAATCCGGCGCCGATCCCCTGGATCTTGTGCGGTGCAGGCGTGATTGCCTCTCCGGCCATGGCCTGGGTGATGACCGGCGAACTGACCGGCTCCACCGCGACAACGGTGATGGCCTTGCCGCGGGTGTGTTTGATATGGCGAGCCACGCCAGTCAGGGTGCCGCCGGTACCCACACCGGATACCAACACATCAATGCCGCCTTCGGTATCGTTCCAGATCTCCGGTCCGGTGGTTTTTTCATGGATCTCCGGATTGGCCGGGTTCTCGAATTGCTGCAGCAGAATGTGGGTGTCGGGGGCTGCCTGGGTTATTTCAGTGGCCTTTTCGATAGCACCTTTCATGCCTTTGGCTGGCTCGGTCAGTACCAGTTCGGCACCCAGTGCCTTGAGTACTTTGCGGCGCTCCAGGCTCATGGAGGAAGGCATGGTCAGAATCAGCCGATAACCACGGGCGGCGGCGACAAAGGCCAGGCCGATGCCGGTGTTGCCGGATGTCGGCTCGACTATGGTCATGCCTTCTTTCAGCAGCCCCCTGGATTCGGCATTCCAGATCATGTTGGCGCCAATGCGACATTTCACCGAGTGCGATGGGTTGCGTCCTTCGACCTTGGCCAGAAGGGTGACGCCCTGGGGTCCGAGACGGTTGATTCGAACCAGTGGCGTGTTGCCGATGGACTGGGAATAATCTGCGAAAACGTGACTCATGGCGTTTCTCCTTGTGATATGGGGCGGAATCAGCCTATGCCCGACACGCAAGGGCGTCAATCGGTGGAACTCCCGCCAGCCCGACCAGTCCCTTTAAATATGAACAAGACGCTGCGTATTTCCATGGTGATGGTCGCTGTGCTGGCATTGCTGCTGATCATCCTGCACCTGATGCTGCCGCATCTGGTGCGTAACTTTCTGAATGACAGGCTTGCTGATATGGGTGAGTACCAGGGTCATATAGAAGATGTGGATATGACCTGGTGGAATGGTGCCTATCGGATCAATGAGTTGGTGATCACCAAGACCGAAGGTGAAAACCAGGTGCCTTTCGTAAAACTGCCGGTCATGGATATCAAGGTCCGCATGCGCGCACTCTGGAAAGAAGGCATCTTGGTCGGGGTGGTCGATCTTCATGAGCCGGAACTCAACTTCGTCGATGGCGACTCGAAAGCCCAGAAGCAGACGGGGGAGGGTGTCGATTGGCGGGCGCAGCTGGAAGAGATGGTACCGGTGCGTCTCAACGAGGTGAATGTGCATGATGGTACCGTGTTTTTCCGCAATTTCTCCAGTGAGCCGCCGGTCAATATCAACGCCAGCGATATCCAGCTTACGATACGCAACCTGACCAACGCCCCCGATCCCCAGGGCCAGCGCAGTGCGAGCCTGGATGGTACGGCCAGCTTCCTCGGCCATGCACCGGTCGAAGCTGCCGCACATTTCGATCCGCTGGGACGGGTCGACAATCTGGATCTGCAGTTGCGCATGCTGGGGCTGGATCTGACGCGTATCAACGACTTCTCCAGCGCTTACGGCAAGTTCGATTTTCGTGCCGGAGAGGGCGATCTGACGATGGAAGTTGATGTGGATGATCGCCAGTTGACCGGTTATGTGAAACCGCTCATGCGCGACGTGGATGTGTTCGATATGGATCAGGATATGCGCAATGAAGACAAGGGCTTTTTCCGCGGCTTGTGGGAGGCCGTAGTGCATGGCGGGCAGGAAGTGCTGCAGAACCAGCGCAAGGACCAGTTCGCTACTCGCATAGAGCTAAGCGGAAGTCTCGATAATGCTGAGATGAGCGCATTTCAGGCGTTCATCCAGATACTGCGCAACGCTTTCGTCGAAGCATTCTCCCCTCAGTTCGAGCGTGCTCTTGAGGAAGATCAGAAGTGATCCTGCCTGCCATTCACTCAGTGAATCCCGCCTGTGCGTTTACACCCATTCGAGGGGCGGGCTATAGTCCGGGGCTGTGAAAATAACGTGAATACCCGGCGTGTCCGGGCCTGTCCCCAAGGAATTCCCCATGAAGTTCGAAGGTACTCAGTCGTACGTCGCCACAGACGACCTCAAACTTGCCGTTAATGCCGCCATCACTCTCGAACGCCCGCTGTTGATCAAGGGCGAGCCGGGTACCGGCAAGACCATGCTCGCCGAACAGTTGGCTGAGTCCATGGGCGCCAAGCTGATCACCTGGCATATCAAGTCCACCACCAAGGCGCATCAGGGGTTGTACGAGTACGACGCGGTCAGCCGTCTGCGCGACTCCCAGCTGGGCGTCGACAAGGTGCACGACGTGCGCAACTACATCAAGAAGGGCAAGCTCTGGGAAGCGTTCGAGTCCGAAGAGCGGGCGATCCTGCTGATCGACGAGATCGACAAGGCCGACATCGAATTCCCCAACGACCTGTTGCAGGAACTCGACAAGATGGAGTTCTACGTCTACGAGACCAATGAGACGATCAAGGCCAAACAGCGCCCGATCATCATCATCACCTCGAATAACGAAAAGGAGCTGCCCGACGCCTTCCTGCGCCGCTGCTTCTTCCATTACATCGCCTTCCCGGATCGCAGCACCATGCAGCGCATCGTTGACGTGCATTATCCGAACATCAAGAAGGATCTGCTCAGCGAAGCCATGGATATCTTCTTCGACGTGCGCAAGGTGCCTGGCCTGAAAAAGAAGCCGTCCACCTCCGAGCTGGTCGATTGGCTCAAGCTGCTGATGGCCGACGAGATTCCCGAGGCTGTACTGCGTGATCGCGACCCGACCAAGGCCATTCCGCCGCTGTACGGGGCTCTGGTGAAAAATGAGCAGGACGTGCAATTACTTGAGCGTCTGGCCTTCATGACGCGCCGACAGAACCGCTAACGGGGGAAGCCTATGTTATTGGGTCTGTTCAATGAGATGCGCGCAGCCAAGGTGCCGGTATCGGTGCGCGAACTGCTGGATCTGATCAACGCGTTGAAAAAACACGTCGTGTTTGCCGATATGGACGAGTTCTACTATCTGGCGCGCACGGTAATGGTCAAGGACGAGCGTCACTTCGACAAGTTCGACCGCGCCTTTGGCGCCTACTTCAATGGTCTGCAGGATCTGAATGAGCTGCTGGAAGCGCTGATACCCGAGGATTGGCTGCGCAAGGAGTTCGAGCGCCTGCTGACCGACGAGGAGCGCGAGCAGATCAAGAAGTACTGCGACGAGATGCTCGAAAGGGTCCGACCTGTGCCGCAGCTGTCTCACCTGTTCTCCCCCATGTTTTCGCTCACATTTTCCATTGTATGCTGCGCACCCCGCAAGGTTGACGAGGCGATTGAAAAAACGATCGAAAGCGGTGCGACGTTCCCCAATGTTGTCTCGTCA
>JASJKW010000041.1:0-3204 GCA_037621305.1 Pseudomonas sp. | reverse complement strand
CAGGTGCCAGATATCCGCACCGGTCTGATAGGTCTGACCGATCAGCGCCAGTAAACCTCCGGTGGCCAGCGATGCGCCAAACAAGGCGGCGCGATAGGTAACCGAGCCCTGCGCAACGACAAGCGCCGCACCCGCGAAACCACTGAGAGCGGCCATCGCCAGACCCAATTTGATGAAACGGTGCAATTGCTCCCAATTGAATGCAAAGAAGAAGATCACCCCGAGCGCCAATAGCAAGCAGCCATAGAAAGCCAGCACACGATCAAGGGCCAGCAACCAATGCCGCGCAGCCGGTTGCGGCTGCTCCGGGGCCAACGCGCGATGCAGTTGCTCGGGCGTCAGCAGTCCCTGCTCTGTCCAGCTGAGCAACTGGTCGCGCCGCCGTATATCGTTATTCAGGTCCATAGGCGCACCCATACTTTCAACCGCTCGGTGAATTCAGGAACAGCCAGGAAGAGGTACAGACTGACCAGTACGTTAAGCACAGAGACCACCAGGAACAGTTGCGGAATGCTGATCCCTAGCACGCCCAGCATCAGCATGGCGAAGACCGCCGACATCACCATCAGCAGGGAATTGAGAATATTGTTCGCCGCGATGACCCGGGAGCGCTCGCTGTCCTCGGTGCGGGCTTGAATCAATGCGTATAGCGGCACTATGTACAGGCCACCGAACATTCCGAGCCCGAGGATGCAGAGCATGACCGCCCAGGCGGCCGGCTGCAGTAACAGTTGCAACCAGCCAAGCGGGCCGGCCTGCATATCGATGAAGCCCGCACCACCCCACAGCAACAAGCCGAACAGCGTCAGACCACTGGCACCGAGGGGCACCAGACCCAACTCCACGGTCTTGCGGGACAAGCGCTCGCAGAGCAGCGAGCCGGCGGCAATACCAATGGAAAACACCGCAAGAATCAGCGTCACCACGGTTTCATCGCCGCCCAGGTAATCCCGGGTGAAACCGGGAATCTGCGCCAGATAGGTCGCCCCCAGAAACCAGAACCAGGAGTTGGCCAGCAGCGAACGGGAAACCGCTCTGGATTGCTGCACCAGCCCCAGGTGGAGAATCCGCGTCGACTGACGCAGGATGTTCCAGTCCAGCTGCAATCTCGGCAGGGCAGCGGCCGTCGGCGGAATCGCCAGGCTGGCGAAAAATCCCAGCAGCGCCAGACTCACCACAGCCACGGATACCCAGCTCGCCCACTCCGCGCCCGCCATCAACACGCCGGCGAACAAGGTACCGCCGAGAATCGCCAGAAAGGTGCCCATCTCCACCAGTGCGTTGCCGCCAATCAATTCACGTTCCGCCAGATGCAGCGGCAGTATCGAATACTTCACCGGACCGAACAGCGATGATTGCGCTCCCATGGCAAACAGTACCATCAACATCATCGGCAGACTGCTCAACAACACGCTGGCAGCCCCCATCATCATGATGATGATTTCGGCAAATTTGATGATACGGATCAGCACATGCTTGGGAAATTTCTCCCCGAACTGACCGCCCAGGGCGGAAAACAGGAAGAACGGCAGAATGAACAACAGTGCGCTGAAATTGATCAGCACATTGGGGTCGGCAGTCACACCTATCTTGAACAGGATGGCCAGGACCAGCGCCTGCTTGAATACGTTGTCATTGAACGCACCCAGAAACTGGGTGATGAAATACGGCAGGAAGCGCCTGCTGCGCAACAGACTGAACTGAGACCGCTCAGACATCGCTGTCATCCTTCTCTTAACCTTCGCTGAAGAATGACAGCATAACGGAACAACATATCCATTGCGCGACAAGGCATCAGTCGCAACTCGTCAAGTTACTCCGCTTCGACAATCTGCAGCCGCAGGTTGCGCCGCTGAATCCACTGACGGATACGCTCCTGCCGATCGGACGTCAGCGGGTACTTGCGCGCCAACATGAAGGCAGCCATGTACATGATCACCGGCCCAATGATGTAGAGCACCCGCAGGGACATCAGCTGTTGCTCGGTATGCACTGTCTGAGTGGCATCAAAACCGACCAGCGACAGCATCCCCAGCGAGAGGCCGAGCCCCACGGCCATCGCCATTTTCTGCGCCATACCGGACATCGCGAAGAACAGTCCGGTACGGTGCTCCTTGCTGCGCGCGGTATCCAGATCGACGATATCCGCCAACATCGACAACGGCAGGAACTGGAACGCAGCAAAGCAGAAGCCCTTGATCGCAAACATGACGGCGAACGGCAATAGCTGGCCGGCCTGCAGAAAGAACATGCCGAGAATACTGATGCTGGATACGCTGACCGCCACACAGAAGGCGCGGTGCTTGCCAATCTTGCGGCCCAGCCTCAGCCAGAACGGAATACCCAGGATACCTACCCCGAAATACAGCAGATACATCATGCCGATGTGCGCCTGTATCTGGATGACATGCTGCATGAAGAACACCGACATGGCATTACGGAACGATTCACCGGTGATGACAATCAGCAGAATCAACATCAGCCGTTTGAACGGACCGTTGTTCTTCATCACCCGCCAGCCCTTCCTCCAGTCCGTGCGCTGGATCGAGCGTGGCGGCGCCTCACGTACCTGCGTGACCACCAATAGCACGGTAATCGGCAACAGAATCAGCAGCAGCCAGCCCATGGACGCCAGAATGGGCCCGTAACCGGTGCCCAGCTCACCGTCACGCCCTATCAGCCACACCGCCGCACGCATGACCATGCCGTCGGTGTCCCCTGCCGCATAGCGCGCACCCAGGGCCTGAACCAGTGCCGGTGCCAGGGCTGCAATGAACAAACCCAGCAGAATGAATCCTTCACGCGAGGCGGTAACCCGGCTGCGTTGATGATACTGCGTTGACAGCTCCGCTCCCCAGGCGCCATAGGGCAAAGTCACCATGGTCCAACCGAAGTACATCAATAATGTCCAGATCAGCAGATGCAAAATACCGGCGCCATCCGGCGGCATGAAAATCATCACTGTGCCCAGCAACATCAGGGGCGTGCCCATGACCAACCAGGGTTTGCGCCGCCCAAACCGCGTCTGCCACCGGTCGCTGAGCATGCCGATCAGCGGATCGGTAACCACATCGGAAAACCGCGCGAGCACCAGCACCAATGCCATCAGCGCCATGTTCAGCCCCATTTCCTGGGCATAGAAAGGAGGAAGGTACACCGCCAGCGGGTAACCAATGATGGCCAGAGGGATGCCCACCGAGCCGT
>JASJKW010000040.1:0-9901 GCA_037621305.1 Pseudomonas sp. | reverse complement strand
GAGCACCTGCTGCTGATTGCCGGTGAAGACACGCCCACGGAGACTGAGCTTGCGGACAAGAAGGGTTGGTATCTGCAAATGCGCCCTGAAGAGCAGGTGGTGACGTCGGCCATTACCGTTTTCGGAACTGTGACCTTCAGTACTCATGAGCCGGTCCCACCCCAGGCTGGGCAGTGTAGCCCCAACCTGGGCCGGGCAGAGGTCTACAATATCAGCTACAAGAATGCTGCCCCCACTGGGGACAGGCTGCTGCGCAGTGAGATGATTCCCGGTGGCGGCCTGCCGCCCTCGCCTGTGGCGGGTATGGTTAAGCTGGATGATGGCACTGTAGTGCCCTTTATCATCGGGGGAGATGCCAGCTCGCCATTGGCGGGTCGTGAACCGTCATCCGTTGCGCTGGGCAGTGTGCCCAAGGGGCGCGTTTACTGGAACATTGAGGAATGAAGAGGGCCAGTCGTCACGGGGGATTCACGCTGGTAGAGCTGATGGTCACACTGGTAGTGGCGGCAATACTCATGAGCATTGCCATCCCCTCGTTTCAGGCTGTTTCGCTGAGCAGCAAGTTACGCAGCACTGCCAACAACCTTTCCGCCGCCGCGCTTCTGGCACGCTCAGAAGCAATCAAACGCAATCAGCCGACCAGGCTATGCGCTTCGTCCAATGGCAGTACGTGTACTGGGGATTGGAAGCAAGGCTGGGTAGTGTTGAGTCATGACAATACCGTCATTCACCGCGAGGGTGCCGCGCCTAAGGGGTTTGAGGTGATAGGCACTCCCAGCTCTTTGGCGTTCCAACCGGACGGCGTGGGCGCTACGTCAGCGCGTTTCACTGTCTGCCGGGTCTCACCCAGTGTGGGTAGCCAGGAGCGGATAGTGGATATCAGTGCAACTGGCCGTCCGACGGTTACTCGTACTGCCAGCGGCACCTGCAGCTCCTGAATCGCCAGCCTTGCTTCGGTCACGTCGGGTGGCCGGCTCAGAGAGTGGTCGAATCAGGCGGATTGACCATCACTCTGTTATTGGTATCCCGGCTTTGTCGGATCAGGTTGTCGCTGCCACTCGCCGCGCTGGATTTGGCCAGTCGGTCATACAGGACAACATTGACGGTGGCGGCCAGGTTCATGCAGCCGATGGTGGGGATGTAAACCACGGCATCGGCGCGATTCACCAATTCCTGGCTGAGGCTGCCATCTTCCGGCCCAAAGATATAAAGAGCATGGGGCGGGTGCTGAAAAGCGGGTAGGGCAGTGGCGCCTTCGACGAGCTCAACGCAGACCACCTGAGTATTGCTGGGCAGCTCGTCCAGCAGATTATCGACGTGGGTGAGCGGAATATTCAGGCTGATATTCTTGGTGTCGGTATGAAAGCGCGCCGCGCGGTCGTAGCGGATGCCGGTATAGCGCACGGCACTGACTTGATAACAGCCCGCCGCACGCATGATGGCTCCGACATTGGATGGGCTTTTCGGGTCGATCAACCCGATGCATACGTGGGATTCTGCCATGATTTCCGGTTCGCTGATTGCAGCCATCGTTAATGAGGGTGCCGGTAAAAGGGTATAGTGCGAAGGTCAAATATTAACAGGTAATCTGATGAAACTTTTAATTCGCAACCTTGCTCGTACCACCACCGAAGCTGAACTGCGCAATCTGTTTGAAGCGCACGGGGTTGTCCAATCCTGCACTTTGGTAATGGATCGGGAGACTGGAAAATCGAAAGGCTTTGGTTTTGTTGAAATGCCCAAGCATGCCGATGCAAGAGCAGCGATCAAGACGCTGAATAACCAGGAGATCGCTGGTAGCCGAATCCGGGTGAAAATGGACGAGTCGAAGGAAGCGTAAGCCCTTTCTTGGGTGGGGGCTTTGTTGCCCAGCGTCCATCATCATGTTGTTGCGCAGCGGTGAGGGTGGCGGGGTTGGTCTGTTTGCCTTCGCCAGCGCCTCTGGTATGGTCGGTCCTTTTGAAACAGGAGGCTTCATGTCCTTTTACGTTTATCTTTCCGGTGAAATACACACTGACTGGCGTGACGAGATCAAGCGCGGCGCTCAGGCCAAGGGGCTGGATGTCGTCTTTACTTCGGCAGTGACTGATCACGAAGCCAGTGATGCTGCGGGTGACCATCTGGGCGCCGAAGACAATGCTTTCTGGCGTGACCACAAGTCGGCCAAGGTCAACGCGATCCGTACCAAGACTCTGATTGAGCAGAGCGATCTGGTGATTGTTCGCTTTGGCGATAAGTACAAGCAGTGGAACGCTGCTTTCGACGCTGGGTATTGCGCCGCGCTGGACAAACCCTATGTCACTCTGCACGCGGATGACGTTGTTCACCCGCTCAAGGAAGTCGATGCCGCAGCCATGGCGTGGGCAACCACGACCGAGCAGGTGGTAGAGATCCTGGCTTATGTAGTGAAGAGCTAGAGTTGGAATGGCTTCGTGTAAGACATTGGCTATTTCCGGTGTAAGCTGTTTGAGTCATATGCTGTGAGCTGAATAGTATTTTTGTCATGCGAAAAATAGTAACTCATTGATATATATGTACAATTTACATTGTAACCCGAAAGGGTGAGACGATTTTAGATATTGATCGGGGATCGTTTCCGGGTACTATATGTCCATGCGCGACGGAATGTGCTGCTTGGCAGGAAGCTTGAGCAAAGGAACATCAGGATGGTGACAGTCGGGATGACTGGGTCATGGACGGCATTAGGGATAGAAAAAAGTGGGGCGGATTATTCCGCCCCTTTTTTTCGTCTGTAGAAAAGGGGTATGTGGCTGATCATGAGGCCATAATGCAAAAAGGCTGACCCTCACGGATCAGCCTTTTTGTTTGCCGCGACGCGACGGGTTCAGCGTTCCAGGTGTTCCAGCTTGTCTGGTACGCCATCCCACTCTTCTGCGTCAGGCAGAGAGTCCTTCTTCTCGGTGATGTTCGGCCAGATGTCAGCGAGCTCAGCGTTCAGCTCCAGGTAGTTCTGCTGATTTTCTGGCAGCTCGTCCTCGGCAAAAATGGCTGTGGCCGGGCATTCAGGCTCGCACAAGGCGCAGTCGATGCACTCGTCCGGATGGATCACCAGGAAGTTCGGACCTTCGTAGAAACAATCGACAGGGCAGACCTCAACGCAATCGGTGTACTTGCATTTGATGCAGTTGTCAGTCACAACAAAGGTCATGGCAGGTCTCCCAAAAAAGGCGTGGCAAAAGATGGCGCGTATTCTACCAGTAATTTCCCCGGTACGGCAGCTTGGCCGGGGAAATTTGCTGGGTTGACGTTACTTGGCTGCATTTTTGATGATAATAAGTATCATTTATCGTGATTTCAGCTCAGTTCTGCCTTCCATTGATAGAGCAAATCCAGTGCCTGGCGGGGGGTAAGGTCGTCTGGCTTGAGTTGCTGGAGGGCGTCCACGACCGGGTGCGGGGCGGCAGCGAACAGATCATTCTGCATCGGCTGGCTGTCGCGTACCGATCCGGCCGCCGTTTGCTTGAGGCTCTGTTGTTCCAAGTCCGCCAGATGCTTGCGCGCACGCTCGATCACCGGACGGGGGACGCCGGCGAGCTGGGCGACCTGCAATCCGTAACTCTGACTTGCCGGACCGGGGAGGACGGTGTGCAGAAAGACGATGCGTTCGTTGTGCTCAGTGGCATTCAAATGCACGTTGGCGACAATGGGGTCATTGTCCGCCAAGGCCGTCAGCTCGAAGTAATGCGTGGCAAACAGAGTGAAGGCACGTACCTTTGCCAGATATTCGGCTGCGGACCAGGCCAGTGACAGACCGTCAAAGGTGCTGGTACCCCGGCCCACTTCGTCCATCAATACCAGGCTGGCATCGGTGGCGTTGTGCAGGATGTTAGCCGTTTCACTCATCTCCACCATGAAGGTCGAGCGGCCGCCGGCCAGATCGTCACTGGAGCCGATGCGGGTAAAGATCCGGTCGACCGGAGACAGCTCAACCTTCGCCGCCGGCACGTAGGCGCCGATATGTGCCAGCAGCACGATCAATGCGGTCTGACGCATGTAGGTGGACTTACCGCCCATGTTCGGACCGGTGATGACCAGCATGCGGGTGTCGGGCGTGAGGTCGAGGTCGTTGGCGACGAAGGGCGTGTCGAGTACCTTTTCCACGACCGGGTGACGGCCTTGCTCAATGCACAGCTGACCGCTGTCGGCGATGAAGTGCGGGCGACAGTAGTCCAGGCTTGCGGCCCGTTCTGCCAGACAGGTCAGGACGTCGAGTTCGGCCAAGCTGGCGGCGCTGTCCTGCAGGCGCGCCAGATCTTCGTTCAGGCGGTCGAGCAGTTCGTCGTACAGTTGTTTCTCGCGGGCCAGGGCGCGGCTGCGGGCGGACAGCGCCTTGTCCTCGAATTCCTTCAGCTCGGGGGTGATAAAGCGTTCCGCCCCTTTGAGCGTCTGGCGGCGAATGTAATCGACCGGGGCCTGGCCAGACTGGCCGCGTGACAGCTCGATGAAGTAGCCATGCACACGGTTGTAACCGACCTTGAGGGTGGACAGGCCGGTGCGCTCGCGTTCGCGGGTTTCCAGATCGATCAGGTATTGCCCGGCGTTCTCGCTGATGTTCTGCAGTTCATCCAGCTCGCTGTCATACCCGGCCTTGATCACGCCGCCTTCACGGATCACCGCAGGCGGATTAT
The DNA here is from genome assembly GCA_037621305.1 of Pseudomonas sp. Taxonomy (GTDB): domain Bacteria; phylum Pseudomonadota; class Gammaproteobacteria; order Pseudomonadales; family Pseudomonadaceae; genus Halopseudomonas. The sequence continues at coordinate 5,252 of JASJKW010000040.1, read as the reverse complement.
CAATGATGGCCCGCTGCATCAGCTCGGCCAGTTCCGGGTAGCTGGCGACCTTCTGCGCCAGTTCCGCTATGTGCGCAGTGGTGACCGGCTCCAGTGTGGCCTGCAGTTCCGGAAGCGCTGTCAGCGCATCCCGCAGCCGTGCCAGATCCCGCGGTCGCGCTGAGCGCAAGGCTACCCGCGCAAGAATACGTTCGATATCGCCGATGCCCTTGAGCACCGGATGGATGGTTTCGTAGTGATACTGCTCCAGCAGCCCGGCGATGCTTTCCTGGCGTGCCTGCAGCACCTGCATGTCGCGCAGCGGGCGATTCAGCCAGCGGCACAGCAGGCGACTGCCCATGCTGGTGGCGCTGTGATCCAGCACGTCGAGCAAGGTGTTGTCCCGGCCCCCACCCAGATTGCTGTCGATTTCCAGGTTGCGGCGGCTGGCGCTGTCGATGACCACACTGTCTTCAAAGCGCTCTTGGGCAATGCCGCGCAGGTGGGGTAGGGCAGTGCGCTGGGTTTCCTTGGCGTAGCACAGCAGAGCGCCCGCAGCACCCAGGCCGAGTCTCAGATCGGCGCAGCCGAAACCGACCAGATCCTTGGTGCCGAACTGCTGGGTCAGGGCCTTGTGAGCGCTGTCCTGATCAAAATCCCAGGGCGCGCGGCGGCGTACCGAGCGACGACGTTCGATGGGTGTATTGGCTTCCCAGTCGTCGGGAATAAGCAGTTCGGCGGGTGCCAGGCGCTCAAGTTCGCCGAGCAGCGTTTCCCAGCCGGCAAGCTCCATGGCAGTGAAACGCCCACTGTTGATATCCAGGGTGGCCAGACCGAAGCCGCGCTCGCTGCCTACCAGCGCTGCCAGCAGGTTGTCCCGGCGTTCGTCCAGCAGGGCTTCATCACTGACCGTGCCCGGTGTCAGGATGCGTACCACCTGACGTTCGACCGGCCCTTTGCTGGTAGCGGGGTCGCCGATCTGTTCGCAGATGACCACCGACTCGCCCAGCTTGACCAGCTTGGCCAGATAGCCCTCGGCGGCATGAAATGGAATGCCTGCCATGGGAATGGGTTGCCCGGCAGAGTTGCCGCGTGCGGTCAGGGTGATGTCCAGCAGGCGCGCGGCTTTTTTTGCGTCATCATGGAACAACTCATAGAAGTCGCCCATCCGATAGAACAGCAGCTGATCGGGATGCTGCTGTTTGATGCCGAAATATTGCTGCATCATCGGCGTGTGGGTAACGGGTTTTTCGGCGCGGCTCATGGGACTTCCTGATCGACAGTTCTGGTTGGTGCAAGAAAGGGGCATAGTCTAACAAAGCGGTGCCGTCTTTTAAGTGCAAGTTTGAACGCAAGATACTGAAGGAGATGCAAATGTCGCAATATGACCCATTGATCGATGCTGCTGCGGCGCGTCTGGGCAATGCCTTGCGCCAGTTGGGATTGCGGGTGACTACCGCCGAGTCCTGTACCGGCGGCGGGATTGCCGAGGCGATTACCCGCGTCAGCGGCAGCTCCGGTTGGTTTGATCCCGGTTTTGTCACCTACGCCAATCACAGCAAAATGCGTTGGGTGGGAGTGAGCGAGGAGGATCTGGCGCAATTTGGCGCGGTCAGTGAGCCGGTGGTGCGGGCCATGGCCGAAGGCGCACTGGAGGCCGCCGACGCGGATCTGGCTGTTGCGGTGAGTGGCATCGCCGGACCGGATGGCGGAACGCCGGACAAGCCGGTCGGTACGGTCTGGTTTGCCTGGGCCGTGCGTGACCAGGGGACCATCAGCCAATGCCGGCGTATCCAGGGCAATCGACGTGACGTGCGTGCGCAGACGGTACTGTACGGCATGCAGGGATTGATTACGGAGCTGGAGAAGCTGGCGGCGAATCGTTCGGTCTGAGGCAAAGCGTCCTGACGTTTGCAGATCAACGCACAGTCTGGCTGAAAAGGGGTAGGCGAGGCAGGACAACTGTGGAATAATCACTGACCATATATACAGTATTCATTTCCCCGGGACGTTCGCGTACCCGCCATACCAGAGGATGCACAATGGACGACAACAAAAAGAAGGCGCTATCGGCGGCTTTGAGTCAGATTGAACGTCAGTTTGGCAAGGGCGCGGTCATGCGCATGGGCGATCATGAGCGCCAGGCCATACCGGCGATCTCCACCGGTTCTCTCGGTCTTGACATCGCACTGGGTCTGGGCGGCTTGCCCAAGGGACGTATCGTCGAGATCTACGGTCCTGAATCATCCGGTAAGACCACCCTGACATTGTCGGTCATTGCTCAGGCGCAGAAGAATGGCGCCACCTGCGCCTTCGTTGACGCTGAGCACGCACTGGATCCCGAATACGCCGGCAAGCTGGGTGTGAATGTGGATGATCTGCTGGTTTCCCAGCCGGATACCGGTGAGCAGGCGTTGGAAATCACCGACATGCTGGTGCGCTCCAACGCGGTTGACGTGATCATTGTCGACTCCGTGGCGGCACTGGTGCCCAAGGCTGAAATCGAAGGCGACATGGGTGATCACCACGTCGGCGTGCAGGCGCGACTGATGTCACAGGCGCTGCGCAAGATCACCGGTAATATCAAGAACGCCAACTGTCTGGTGATCTTCATCAACCAGATCCGCATGAAGATCGGCGTGATGTTCGGCAACCCGGAAACCACTACCGGTGGTAACGCACTGAAGTTCTACTCCTCGGTACGTCTGGATATTCGCCGCACCGGTGCGGTGAAAGAAGGCGACGAAGTGATCGGTAGCGAAACCCGCGTCAAGGTAGTGAAGAACAAGGTGGCGCCGCCATTCCGTCAGGCTGAATTCCAGATCCTGTATGGCACGGGTATCTACCACAACGCCGAGATCATTGATCTGGGTGTGCAGATCGGCGAGATCGAGAAATCCGGCGCCTGGTACAGCTACAAGGGCAACAAGGTTGGGCAGGGCAAGGCCAATGCAGCCAAGTTCCTGGCAGACAACCCGCAGATTGCCGAGGAGATTGAAAAGACTATCCGTGACAAACTGCTGCCCAAGCCCAGCAGCAAGACGGCCGCAGTCGAAGAGAATGCTGATCTCGACGGTTGATAGCGGTACTGAATAGTGTTTGGCAAACAACACCTGGAAACGCCCGCAGCGATACGCCGGACAGCACTGGATCTGCTGGCCCGGCGCGAACACAGCTACGCTGAAATGTTGCGCAAGCTGCGTCAGCGTGGGGCGGTGACCGAGATGGCAGAAGTTGAGCTGGATCGGCTGCAGGAAGATGGGCTGCTCAGCGACGCGCGTTTCTGTGAAGCCTATGTCTATTCGCGCAGTCAGCGTGGCTACGGTCCGGTTCGACTGCGTGAAGAGCTGCGCCAGCGTGGTGTGGCGGAGCGGCTGATCGATGAGGTACTGCAGGATGCGGCCTGGGATTGGGCTGCGCTGGCGCAGGTGGTTTATGCCAAACGCTTTCCCGAAGGTCAGGCCGGGGAACTGAAGGAGCGAGTGAAGCAGCAGCGCTTCATGCAATACCGCGGCTTCGGTGGTTATTTCCAGGATAGCTGATTCGTTCGATCGCACAGCAGGCGGTGGTTTTTCGTAAAGCAGCGGAGTCGGAGCCGTTATGACGGCAGGGCATAAGGACACCATTTCGGTTTGTCTGGTAAGGGAAGCCCTGTTGGGGTTCACCCAAGCCGGGCCGGATACCGGTTCGCTGCTGGAGAGTCTGGGCCTGCCGAACCTACCGCTGGATGATCCCGGTCAACGCGTCCCCGTTGAGCTGTACAGCAAGCTCTGGCTGGGATTGGCCGCAGCCCATGATGATGAGTTTTTCGCCATGGCAGCCCGTCCACTGCGACTGGGCAGCTTCAATTTCATTTGTCGCTCGGCGATCACCCAGCCAACGGTGGAGCAGGCACTGATCCAGATCGTCAACTTTCTCGGACTGATGCTCGGTAATTTCAGTGGCCGAGTAGTACGCAGCAGAAGTCTGGCGGAAATCGTTCTGCAAGAGGACCAACAGGAGCCTCAACGCCCCTTCGCCTATTTTACCTATTGGATGATAGTGCACGGCCTGGCCTGCTGGCTGGCCGGGCGGCGCATTCCTTTGCTGGCGGTCGAGCTGCGTTGTGACGAGCCGGATTATGTTCGCGATTATCAGGTCATGTTCTCCGGCAACCTGCGCTTTTCCCGCCCCCGCACCCGTATCATTTTCGCCGCCGAAGCGCTGGACCTGCCGGTGCGTCGGACCTTGGCCGAGGTGCCCGGGTTTCTCGCCGAGGCGCCGGCCAATATCCTGGTGCGCTATCGAGATCCCGCCAGCCTGACCAGTCAGATACGGCGGCATCTGCGGCAACTTGATCCAGCATCGTGGCCAACCAGTGAGTCATTGGCACAGTCTCTGTGCATGTCCCCGTCCACTCTCCGTCGTCGACTGGCAGCCGAAGGGCTGCAATATCAGGCGATCAAAGATGATATCCGAGAGGAACAGGCCACCCGGTGGCTGGCAGATCCCTCGATCAGTTACGCCGATATCACCGAGCGTCTCGGCTTTGCCGATATCAGCGCCTTCTACAAAGCCTTTCGCAAATGGACCGGGACCAACCCCGGGCATTACCGTCAGTTGATTCTGGGCGACTGTTAAGAGCGCTGAAAACCCTGTGCTCTCAGGAAGTTAGCTATCTGATCGGAACGCATACCAGAATTAAGCGCTTGCTCGTAGCGCGACAGCTACGCTGATTATCATTTGTGAGATAGGTGCGGCTTGTGTAGTTGGGGTGTCGCAAACTGAGTCGTCTGAGTGAGACGTTGTCTACAAGTGAGACAGTCTAGATGCAAATTGCCTCGGCGGTGCGCTTGCAGGCTAAGTTGCTGACGAGGTGAGTTCTACGGTATAGATGCTCCATCCAGAATCTCATCGGTTGGCTCAATTGTTGCTGGATATCCGGAAGAACAGGCGGTGAAACGGAGTATCCGTATCCGCTGAAAACAAGAGAGTCCGCATCAGGCCAGACTCCGGAAGGAAAGTTATGCAAATAAAGACAAGGTTCGACGAAGAACTTATCGATATTTTCCGTGCACGAGAAACCTCCCTGGCCAATCGAGGCTGGTGTTCCGGTGAGTTCAAACTGCGTGAACCCATTCGCGCCTCTTGGCTGCGTAGTATCGATTACGGTCTGCAACCCAATGACGAGTCTGTGGATTCCCGACGGGGAGTTCTCAGTTCGGATGAGCTTTACGAGAGCAACCGAATGCTGCTGGACTGCGCTGAGCCAGCTCTGCGCCATCTGACCGACA
>JASJKW010000039.1:0-3221 GCA_037621305.1 Pseudomonas sp. | reverse complement strand
CCAAGGCGGCCTACCCCGCCGGGCCGTGACGCTGGAGGAAATGCGCGCCATTGAGCCAACACTGGCCGGTCAGTACTACGGCGGCTATTTCACCGAATGCGACTCCACTGGGGATATCCACAAATTCACCCACGGCCTGGCGGCTGCCATCGATCGTATGGGTGTACGCTGCCTTTATAATCAGGATGTGAAAGCGGTAGCAACCGATGGCCAGCGGGCCACTGTAACCGTTGGCAGTACCGCGGGCGACGAGGTGCAGCACTTCGACGGCATCGTCATCTGCGCCGGTACCGCGAGCCGTGACCTGGCTGCACAACTGGGCGATCGAGTGAATATCTATCCGGTCAAGGGCTACTCCATCACCGTCAACCTGACCGACGAGATCAGTCGCGCTTCGGCACCCAACGTCAGCTTGCTGGACGACGAGACCAAACTGGTGAGCAGCCGTCTGGGCAATGATCGCTTCCGGGTGGCCGGCACCGCCGAATTCAATGGCTATAACCGTGACATTCGCGCTGACCGCATTCGTCCATTGGTGGACTGGGTGAACCAGTGCTTCCCGGGCGTCAACACCCGTAGCGTAGTGCCTTGGGCTGGTCTGCGTCCGATGATGCCAAACATGATGCCCAAGGTCGGACGCGGAAAATCACCCTGCGTGTTCTACAACACCGGTCACGGTCACCTGGGCTGGACCCTGAGCGCCGTCACAGCGGACATGGTCGGTGGTGTTGTTGAGCAGACGCTGGGGAGCAATGTCACAACAGCTGCAGTTGCTCAGCCGGCTTGACATGAACAAGAGCCCGGCACAAACCGGGCTCTTTTATAGAGCATCAAGCGTCATTGGCAGATCTATCTGCCGTAGATTTTTTTCCTGTTGACATACGTTGCAGCCTGAGCGCTTGCTGGTCCGCCGGGTCACGCTTCAACAGCGCTTCGATATAATGACGCGCCAGTTGCTGTTGCCCGTGACGCAGGGCAAAGCTAGCACCAGCCCACAATAATTCGCGGCTGTTGGGATGCCGAGTGGTGGCCACCCGCAGCAGCTCCAATGCCTCTCCTGGAGCCACCGACTCCAATGCTACCGCCAGAATATATCCGGTACGTGGGTCTTCCGGACTCAACCTCCATGCCTTCCGAAAGTGTTCCAACGCATCATCTCGCTGTTGTTGACGTACCAGCGACAGACCCAGGGCGTAATGCAACAGCCCCTCTTCCGGCATCAATTCCAGCGCGTCACGCAACAGACGCTCGGCGGCTTTCTCTCGGCCCTGACTGCGCAGCAGATCGGCCAGGTTCAGATAGGCGGCGACATGCAACGGCTCGGTGCTGATTGCCCTATCCCAAGCCGCCTCCGCTTCCCCGCTGCGCCCCTGACGCAGGCGCAACAGGCCGAGTTGACCAAGATGGCCAGCTCGGTCGGAATTGATGTCCAGTTCCTGTTCATATTCGTGCAAGGCGCGATCAAAACCTGTTTGATGTGAAGGAGGTATGGCGGCATCGGCAAGCAAACTGGCGACCAGACTCCGCACGCTGCGCAAGGGATCATCCAACAGCGGCAGCAGGTGGCGGGTGCGCAACGCAACCGGTGCATTTTCTATCGCCCTGATGCTACCCAGACGTACCAAGGGGGCGGGGTCGGTCAGACCGCGAATAACCGCCGCCAATGGCCCCCCACCCGCCTCCGGATCCAGTCGCTGCGCGGCACTGCCCCGGACAATCGGCGCCAGCTGAGGATCATTGACCAACACCGCCAACTCCAGCTGCGCTGTCGGCACGCCTTGGTCTGCCGCAGCGATGGTCACGGCGTGCGATGGACTTTGCCAGCGCCCCTGCGGAAACCAGTCGACAATTTGCTGCGCTGCCCATGCTGGCTCCCGGTCAGTGTGGCAACTGGTGCAGGCGTCCGGCGTTCCCAGCTGCTGGGCCAGATCCGGGCGCGGGACGGTGATGCTATGGTCCCGCCGCGGGTCAATGACCATGTAGGTGCGCTCAGGCATATGGCAGCTGACACATTGGGCGCCGCTGGAGTTAGCGGGGTGAAAGTGATGTTCCGGTCGGTCGAATTCGGTAGGCAGATGACAGGTGGAACAGAGTGCATTGCCTTCAGCACGCAGCTTCTGGCTGTGCGGCTCGTGGCAATCACTGCAGGTCACCCCTGCCTGGTGCATTTTGCTCTGGGCAAAGTTACCGCTGATAAAGACTTCTTCACGTTGCTGGCCATCGGCAAAATAAAGCGGATCTACCAATAGCTCCGGGCGATAGAAGTCCAGCAGTGGCAGCCCTGCATGGTAGCCCTCGGCGACCACACTACGCAGGGAATGACACTGGGCACAGACCTGTTGCTCCTTGTCCATGATCAGGGGCTCACTGCGTAGTGCTGTAACCCGCTCCAGCTCATGTAGCCAATGCATGCCGCGTCGCTCATCCAGCAACACACTCAAGCCCTTGTCCGGCCAGGATTGTCCTTGTGCCCATTCCAGATGTCGGCTACCTGGCCCATGACAAGACTCGCAGGTCACCCCCAGTTCAGACCATTGTGCAGAGAACGACTGTGTTTGGGCGTCATAGCCCTTGTGATAGTCAGTGACATGACAATCCGCGCACATGAAGTTCCAGTTCTGGTTGGGGCCGGTCCAGTGCAACGGGTCGCTATGTACAAGTTCATCGTCGGGATACAAGTGAAACCAGCGCTGGCCGCCGGCAGCGGCTGGCCGGGTATCCCAGGCAATGGACAAAGCCTGAATACGACCGCCGCCCAGATCGACCAGGTACTGCTGCAGCGGATCGACACCAAAGGTATAGAGAACTTCGTACTCGGTCAGCTCACCATCGGGGCCATCGGTGGTCACAAAGAACTGATCACCGTTCTGACGAAACCGAGACCGGATACCCGCATAGTCAAAATACGTGTCGTTAAAATCTGCGAGTACGCTGTCAGCCGTTGCATGGGCCATTGCGTGGGCATGTTGGGAGTCCCGCCAGGCAAGATGCTGGTCGGCATGGCAACCCGCACAGCTACTACTGCCGGTGAATTCGGCTGGCGGTGTGGATATAAGGGGCGGGGGCACCGCCGATGTGTCGGTTGACCAGGGAGATACCGTTTCCGTACCGCAGCATATGGCATAGCTGGAGAGCACCGCAGCGAACAATAACAGTGCGACAATTAGCGCGAGTCGCTGTAGTCGGTATCGGTAGAAGCGTTTAGATATCACCATTTTATA
>JASJKW010000038.1:0-2531 GCA_037621305.1 Pseudomonas sp. | reverse complement strand
TATGGCGTGCGCCTGGAGCAGCGATTGACCAGCCATGTGGATGTCGAGCTGGAAGGCTACCGCGTGCGTCGTCAGAGCGATATTGCCGACCATGAAAGCGAAACCGGTGCCTACACCATGCTCACCGCTGGGTTGAGTTATCAGGGTTACAGCCAGAGCGGGATGAACTACCTGCTGTATGCCCGGGCCAACAACCTGTTGGATGACAAGGCGCGGCAGCACACCTCCTTTATCAAGGACGATGTGCTGCTGCCAGGGCGTAATTTGACGCTGGGCATGCGTTTCAGCTTCTGAGGCCATTGAGCAAAACAGCCCGGACTGCAACACTGCACCTGTCAGTGTTCAGTCCGGAGCTTCCCCGTCATGTACAAACTCTGTTTCTTCGTTCCCGAAACCCATCTTGAGCCGGTCAAACAGGCGGTGTTTGAGGCGGGAGGAGGGCGTATCGGAGATTATGAGCATTGTTGCTGGCAGGTGTTGGGACAGGGGCAATTTCGCCCGGGCTCCGGGGCGAATCCCTTTATCGGCAAGGCCGGAGAGCTGGAGAAGGTGGCTGAATATCGGGTGGAGCTGGTGTGCGCGGACGAGTTGATCGTCGGCGTCTTAGCTGCGCTCAAACAGGCCCATCCCTATGAAGAACCCGCCTATGACGTCTGGCGTCTGGCGGATATCTGAATAACCATAGTCAGGTTATGGAGAGCCGTGATTGACCCTCCATGGTTCTGCGGGCAAGGGCGGTTGATATGGGTCAAGGTCTGATCTCGACCAGGGTCTGATCCGGCACCAGGTCCCATAATTCGCGCATGCTCTGATTGTCCAGAGCGATACAACCGTTGGTCCAGTCGAGCCCCTCGAAGAACCATTCGGGGTAATCCTCATCCACGGGTGTGCCGTGAATCATGATCATGTTGCCCGGGTCGGTGCCGCGCTTCCAGGCCTGGGTTTGGTCCTTGAGGTTGGGGTAGTCCAGATGCAGGCTGAGGTTGTAGCTGGGGCTGCGGTGGCGCCAATCGATACTGTAGATGCCTTCCGGGGTGCGGTTATCGCCCCGCTCCTGCTTGTGGCCGAGCGGCTGTTTGCCCAGTGCCACACGATACTGGCGGATCACCTGACCATCGCTGATCACTTCCAGCCGGCGCTCCTGCTTGTGAATCAGCAGTTTGTCGATGGTTGGGGAGCCGGCCAGGCAGTTGATGGCAAACAGACCGAGCAGCAAGACCGCCAGCAGGCGCCTCATTGGTTGAGGTTGCCAGGTTTGCGTGGCCAGGTAATGTCAGACATGCGCACGGGGAAGTGCTGCGTCGGATAATCCTGGAAATACTGCCGTAAGGTCTTGCCGATGACCGGGAATGCCAGCTGATCCCAGGGAATTTCAGCTTCGCTGAACAGTCTGACTTCCAGGCTCTCCTCTCCGGCGGCGAAATCCATATCGGCCAGCTGCCCGCGGAAGAACATATACACCTGGTTGATGTGCGGCAGATTGAACAGCATGTATAGCTGCTGTTGCAGGACTCTGGCCCGAGCCTCTTCCCAGGTTTCGCGCAGCGCCGCCTGCTCGGTGGTCTCGCCGTTTTCCATGAAGCCTGCGGGAAGCGTCCAGAAACCATGGCGGGGTTCGATGGCCCGGCGGCAGAGCAACACGTGGCGCTCCTGGGTAACCAGGCAGCCAGCGACGATACGCGGGTTCTGATAGTGGATGATCTGACAGTGTTCGCAAACATAACGCGGACGGGTGTCGCCCTCCGGAATACGCTCGACAATCGGTTGTGCGCAGTAACTGCAGAATTTCATGACGCCCGATACTCCGGTTGAAGGCTATGGCCAGGGAACAGACCCTAATCTTGCTGTGCAATGAATGATAGGTAAAGGGGGGTAATCATCGCTGTGTAACGGGTATAGGGTAATATTCAGTGGCCGTGAGGTTCTGGCTCGGTGATGATGATCATGCCATGATTGGGAAAAACAACGAGGTAGGTTGCATGCTGGACAAAGTGCGCGCGCGGATTCCGGAGTATCGCCCGCGATTGGTTGAAACGGCCGGTCTGCCGGAAGCCGGTGTTCTGGTGCCCGTCACCTGTGTGGATAACAAGCCGGAAATCATTCTCACCTTGCGCTCCAACAGTCTTTCAACTCACTCGGGCGAGGTGGCATTGCCCGGTGGTCGGCGTGATCCCGGTGATGTCGATCTTGCTTTCACCGCCCTGCGTGAAGCCCACGAGGAGATCGGCTTGTTGCCGGACCTGGTCGAAGTGGTCGGCCCGCTGGGCAGTCTGGTGTCACGCTTCGGCATCAAGGTCACTCCCTATGTCGGCATAGTGCCGGACGTCTTTGACCTGCGCCCGAACGAGAGCGAAATCCAGGAAGTCTTCCGCGTGCCGGTCAGTTTTTTTCTCGGTGACAATCGGGAAATGACCCATCGCATCGATTATGAAGGCCGCAGCTGGTATGTACCCAGCTACCGCTATGAAGGTTTCAAGATCTGGGGGCTGACGGCGCTGATTCTGGTGGACTTCATGAACGTGGCATTCGAT
>JASJKW010000037.1:0-4767 GCA_037621305.1 Pseudomonas sp. | reverse complement strand
TGTAAACATAAGCACGCTTGCCGCCTGGAGAGAGTCGGCTCTCAGTCGGCAAGCAACTGCTGCAATCGCTGCCGGCGACTGGCGAAGGCGTCGTTGACTGCGCCGACTTCCCTGCGGTTGCTGTCGATCAGACGCTGCAGGCGACCTTGCTCCGCCTCAACCTCTGACAACTCCCGCAGGATCTGCGGATCCACCTTGCGACCCGCACGTTCCTGTACGGCAGCGCGGCTCTGCAGATCATCCCGCTGGGCCTGCAAGGTGAGCAGACCCGCTTCGGTAGTGGCGATGAGATTTTCGATCTGCTGAATCTGCCGCTCGTGGGCACGATCCAGGTCCTTGACCCCCGAGTACAAGCGCAACAGCGTTCCGTCAGCCGTAGCGCGGCGCTGCTGCTCCTGCTCGGCGGCGCGCGCGGCCTCCCGCTCTTCACGCGTAGGCGCTGCCGGCACCACCAGCTTTACCCGGCCATCAACGTCCAGCACCTCATACCCACGACTGACATACTGCGGCGGCACACTTCTGTCGAGTACCGTTATGCCCTTGTCATTGATGTAGCGATACAGATCACTCGCCTCGGCGCCAACGGCCACACCACCAAGCAGCATTGCCAATGCCTGATATCCGATCCTTCTCTGCATAACGGGACCACCCTGTCCTGACTCGTATACGGCCTTGCGATCAGATGCCGTATTGCTCGCGATATGCCTGCACTGCAGGCAGGTATTTGCGCAACTGCGCATCGTCCTCAAGAAACGCCAGAATCTGGGTCAGCGATACGATACTCACCACCGGGATGCCGAAATCACGCTCGACCTCCTGAATGGCCGACAACTCACCCTGACCGCGCTCCTGTCGATCCAGCGCCACCATCACGGCCGCCGGCTCAGCATCGACGGCGCGGATGATCTGCATGACCTCACGAATGGCAGTACCGGCAGTAATGACATCATCAATGATCAATACGCGACCCTGCAGCGGCGCACCCACCAACGAACCGCCTTCACCGTGATCCTTGGCTTCCTTGCGATTAAAACAGTATGGCAGATCAATATCAAAGCTTTCAGCAAGAGAAACGGAGGTGACCGCCGCCAGCGGAATACCTTTGTAGGCCGGTCCGAAGATCATGTCGACATCCTTCGGACCACTGTGAATCAGTGCCTGCGCATAGTAGCGACCCAAGCGAGCCAGGGCGCTGCCGGTATTGAATAAACCGGCATTGAAGAAGTACGGACTCTTGCGGCCTGACTTGAGGGTGAACTCGCCGAAGCGCAAAACATCCCGGTCCAGCGCAAAACGAATGAATTCCCACTGATATTCGTGCATCTATTACCCTCGTCATTAACAAAAATCGCTTTAGCTCGGGTATCATACACGCACGATTTTGAGGGAGCCATGTATGCGAATCATCAGTCTTAATGTCAACGGTGTCGAGGCCGCGGCGGCCCGGGGTCTGTTTGACTGGCTGCGCACGCAGGATGCGGACGTTATCTGCCTTCAGGACATACGCGTCACCGCTCCCGAGCTGGAACAGGATCCTTATTGGCTTGAGGGTTACTGGCAGTATTGTTTCGAGGCAGAAGTGCCCAGCCAGGGCGGCGTAGCCATTTATACCAAGACCGCACCCAAGGCGATCATCATGGGGCTCGGCTTCGAGCTGGCCGATCGTTACGGGCGCTATATCCAGGCGGATTTCGACAAGGTCAGCATTGGCTGTCTGTTGCTGCCGTCGGGTCGCGACGGTGATGCCAGTCTGAACCAGAAATTCAAGTTCATGAATGACTTCACCACCTACCTGACCAAGCAGCGCCGCAAGCGCCGCGAGTTCATCTATTGCGGCTCGCTGCACACCGCGCACCTGAAGCTGGATGTGAAGAACTGGCGCGATTGCCAGCATCAGCCAGGTTTCATGGCACCGGAACGGGCCTGGATGGATGAGATCTTCGGTACGCTGGGTTATGTGGACGCGCTACGCGAAGTGACCCGCGAGTCCGACCTCTATAGCTGGTGGCCGGACAGCGAGCAGGCTCAGGACCTTAATCTGGGTCTGCGCATGGATTACCAGATCCTCACGCCCGGCCTGCGCCGTTTCGCGAAACACGCAGCTATTCCGCGCAAGGTGCGTTTCTCGGAGCATGCGCCGGTCATCATCGATTATGACTGGGTACTGAGCATCTGATCGCTCGCGGGCGCCGCCATCAGGCGCGCCCGCTTTCTCTTTTTGCCGTTTTAGCCTTCTCTTTTGATGTTGATCAATTATTGATCTGCACCCTCCTGTTAAACTCAACACCACTTGTTACCACTCTCTCTTATACAAACGCTATTCCCTGGCCGTCTGGCAGCGGATGCGCGTTTGCCTGGTGTCGCCCTATGTCCAAACAGTTGCCACAGGATTGGGACCCCCGATCCGAAACCATTCTGCGTGATCAGCGCACCGCCTATGACGTCATGCGTGAACGCTGCCCCGTTGCCCATAGCGAATACGGCGGATGGAATTTGTTTCGTCATGCGGATGTCAGCCGCGTCCTGCTTGACCACGAAACCTTCAGCAACAAGGTATCCCGGCACATTTCCGTTCCCAACGGTATGGACCCGCCGGAACATACGCCCTATCGAAAGATCATCGAGCCCTACTTCGGCGCCGAGCGCATGGCCGAGTTCGAGCCGATTTGCCAGGAAATAGCCGAAGATCTGGCCACCAGCACATTGCATCAGGACCGTATCGAGTTGATGGCTGATTTTGCGCAGCCCTTCGCCCTGCGCATCCAATGCGCGTTCATGGGCTGGCCGTTGAGCCTGCAGGACACGCTGTTGAGCTGGGCCACCAGGAACGCCCAAGCGACTCTGGCCCGAGATCGGGCTGCCCTCGCCGCGCTGGCCGAGGAATTCGATGCACTGATCGCGGACCAGCTGGATACGCGCCGCCAGGCTGGCACCAGCGCGGAGGACGATGTCACCACGGCGCTGATGCAGGAACAGATCAATGGTCGGCCGCTGAGCGACCAGGAAATCGCCAGCATCCTGCGCAACTGGACGGTCGGGGAAGTGGGCACCATCGCCGCCTCGGTTGGCATCCTGGCGGCGTTTCTGGCGGCCAATCCCGACGTACAGCAACAGGTGCGCGCCCACCCCGAGCTGTTGTGGCAGGCCAACGATGAAATCCTGCGTATCCATGGCCCGCTGGTCGATAACCGTCGACGCACCACCTGCCCGGTGGAACTGGGCGGGCGGCAGATCGACGCCGAGCAGCGCATCACCATCAACTGGATCTCCGCCAACCGCGACCCTGAGGCGTTTGCCGACCCCGAGTGCTTTTCCCTGGAGCGCGACCCCTCGCTGAATCTGCTGTACGGCGCGGGTGTTCATGTCTGTCCGGGGGCGCCCCTGGCGCGCATGGAACTGGTGATCATCATGCGCCGCCTGCTGCAGCACAGCGCCAACCTGCAATTGATTGCCGGGCAACCCGCTACCCTCGCCACCTATCCTTCCAGCGGCTACGCCAGTCTGCCATTGCGTCTGCGCTGAGCAGACCACCGCCCGGCTCGCTCAGCAAGACCGAGCCGGTGGCAACCATAACCGCTCCAGCCGGCGCCGGCCCAGATCGGCACCCGCGCACAAGGCCTGGAATCCGCAATGGCCACGCCAGCCGGTCTTCAGCAACCGCTCCCAGAAGCTCACGTCGCCCTGTAGCGTATTGATGTCCTGCCGCTGCTGCAGCAGCGCGGCCAGCTCACCCGGCCGGTTGTGCAAGACCGTCGGCGTGATTTCAATGTAACCGCCCACCCACAACGGCCCCAGTATCTCCAGCACCGCCGCCTCGTCGGTCAGCGCACTGGCCGCCAACCAGCGGGTTCCGGCGCAGGCCTGTGCCCGTTCGGTGATGCGCTGCAGATAGCCAGCCAGTTCCTGATGGCTGAGTTGCAGATCGCCCCGCCCGGTGACCTCTGCCGGCAACAGACAGGCAAGCCGTTGCTTATCCTGTTCAGGCCAGACGCCAGCCTCTCCCAGCCCCGGTCGCAGACCGAGCACTGGCACCGGGAAGGCACCTCTCAGGGGCGTGCCCATCACCACCAGCTGCACATTCACTCGACGCGCCATGGACTGCAGGCGAGACAAAGGCTCCCGGGGTTCCAGCGGCACGAAGCAAATCCCGAGCCGAATACACGCCAGCAACATCACCACCAACTCAGCCGAACGCTCCAGGCATACGCCCACTCGATCTCCGGAACGAATTCCGTGCTCGGTCAATTGCTCAGCCATATAGGCGGCACGGGCTGCCAGCCAACCGTAACTGCGCTGCTCCCCATCACAACCCAGCGCAGCCAGGCCAGCCTGCCGCTGACATACCGCACTCAGATGCGAACCGAGGCCCGAATCATTGGATGAATCATCGAAGCAGAGCATGACATCCTCCTCTTGGCTTCCCATCCACATACAAATGAGAATTATTAACATTAACCACAGAAGAAGGTAATCCCTACTTACGACAGCGTCAATTCGAATCGACGAATTTCATGATCGGACCAGACGTGGCACGAAATGCGGAATGAATCGGGAAAGGCGAAAAGGAAAGAACCGGCCACCGGGAGGTGGCCGGCCGGGCGTCACGTGATGAGGCGCAGACAGAACGGATAACGGTAGGCGGTGCCTTCATTGGCCTTGATGGCCGCGATGATCATCAGCACGATCGCACCGATACCCACCACCCAGATCAGCAGAAAGCCGATCGCCACGATCATCAGCAGCAGACAAACCGCCACCGCGATAGCC
>JASJKW010000036.1:0-9270 GCA_037621305.1 Pseudomonas sp. | reverse complement strand
ATAGTTTACAAATAGCTCTGATAGGCCATAATAAGAAACACTTTTTGTAAATATGGTTATCCCATGCTTACCGTGAAACCATCCGCAGCTGAAGAAACGGCTACCCATTTGGGAAATGCAATACGCACTCGGCGTAAGGCTTTGGGCGTCAACGCGACGGCTACCGCTGAAGCTGCCAATATTTCCCGAGTGACCCTGTACCGGATTGAGAATGGGGAAAGCTCCGTCAGTATGGCTGCTTATCTCAAGGTGCTGACAGCGCTGGGTCTGGATTTGCAGGTTTTCGACGCCCTGCAAGGTCAATCCCTTCGCCAGCAGGAGCAAGCCAGTATCCCTGTTCGGATTTCCTTGATGAACTATCCCATCCTGAAAAGCCTGTCCTGGCAGGTACATGGCACTGACAGCCTGACACCTCAGGAGGCATGGGATATTTATGATCGCAACCGACGTCATGCTGACTTGGACAGTGCTGATCCGGATGAGCTCGCGTTGATCGATGCCCTGCAGCAGGTATTTGCTCAAGGAGGGGCGTGATGTTCAAACGGCCGCATCACCAACGCATCGCGCTGGTACTTGAGTCCATGAACTCGGTGCTGCTATCAGAACACCATTGTTTTTTTGGGGGTGGCACTGCTATAGCGCTGCGTTATGGGGAATATCGCGAATCGGTAGATATCGACTTTCTGGTTTCTGATCTTGCGGCTTATCGAGCTCTTCGCCAAATGATAACCGGCCCTCAAGGGTTATTGGGGTTATGGCGTGATCCATCAAGTACGGTACAGATATCACAGCGGGGTGTTCGAGCTGATCAATATGGTATTCGTTGCGTTCTGGTTGTAATGGGGTCACACATTAAATTCGAGATCGTTCTGGAAGGAAGGATTACCTTTGACGCGCCCGAGGCGACCGATGCTATATGCGGTGTCCCCGCGCTGACAGACAAGGATCTGGCTGCCAGCAAGCTACTCGCCAACTCTGACCGATGGGCGGATGATGGCGTTTTCAGCAGGGATTTGATCGACCTTGCGATGATGGAGCTGCCCTTGAAAGTGTTGCGTAGCGCCATTTACAAGGCAGAACAGGCGTATGGTACCTCCATTACGCGAGACTTGGGCAAAGCCATCGACCACATGAAAGCTCGGGATGGGTGGCTGGACCGCTGTATTCAAGCAATGGCTATGGATATTCCAAGAGCCGTGGTTTGGAATAAAATACGCAAGCTGAGAAGGCTATGTGACTGAGAGGGTGTTGGCTGGCCTTGCGGCCAGCGTCGCCACGGGCGGTGCGGCGATCCGACGGGCCTCCTACAGTGTGGGTGCCTGCTGGGGAATGCCAGTTGGTTCCCCTTAAATCCGGCAGTTATTCCCCATATTCGCTTCAATAGTGGCTTTGTCCTGCTCATTGGTCAGGCCGTCGTAGTTGAAGTCATACCAGCTGGAGTAACCGCCGCCCTGTGCCGGGTCGCTCCAGTAGGCCCATTGTTCCAGGTCGGTTGTATCCACCCGCAGATCACCGTTGCCGTCGCCGGGGCAGTCGATGCCGCTGGCCAGCAGCGTGGTGAGTTCGTCACGCAGTACGCCGTAGTTGGCCTGTTGCTCGCTGGTCAGTTGCTCGGGTGTGCTGGCGGCCAGCAGGTTGTCCTCTTCGCGGTCGAGCTTGAGGTTGGCGCCGGTCGCTTCGTTGATTTCGTAGAATTCCTCGGTGTCCACCAGGTTGTTGCTGGCGCAATCCAGGCGGCTGATGCGGACCAGTTTGAAGTCTCCGTTGCGCAGCGCGCTCTGGTGCTGAGGGAACAGCACGGTGGCGGGTTGGCCCTGGCTTTCCAGGTAGGTATTGACCGCGCAGCAGGAGCTGAAACCGTTCGGGTCGATATCGCTGCCGGGGCCGTACCAGACGCCGCTCTGGTCTTCACATACACCCTGTTGTGGAAAGATCTGCACGCAGGTATTAGCTGCCGGAATAACGCAGGGGGCCGGAATGGAGGCGCTGATATTGGTGCCCTGTTCGGTGAAGTTGCTGGTACGAATACCGGGCTGCGTGGGTTCGGTCAGGTAGGGCATGACCGGTTGGGCGTCCAGTTGCAGCGCGCTGGGCAGGCTGCTGGCGTCGATGCCGGCGATTTCATGGAACAGGCTGTACAGGTCGGTGCTGTTGATCATGTGGGGCACGTCGCGGTCGCTCTGGTTGACCATGGGGCCGGCGACGATCAGCGGTACCCAGACCCCGGTCTGATACAGCGAGCCCTTGGCGCGTAGTGGATCGAAGGGCAGCTTGACGGTGGGCATGTAGGTGCCGTTGTCGCTGGTGATCACCACCACGGTGTTGCTGTCGGGGTTGTATTCCAGGCTGCCGTCCTCGCGCTGCAGGGCGATGCCGGTAGTGACCAGCAGGCGGCCGATCTCATGATCGACGGCTTCCAGCATGTGCTGGGCGACTGCGCGTTGCTGGGTGAAGTCGGCCAGGTCGATTGCTTCCGTCGGGAGAATGCCGAGGTCCGTTAACTGATCGGCTGCCGGCGTGCCACAACCAATCAGGCTGAGTGTGGCGTCCGGGTGAGGGAGCAGACTGGCTGGCGGCGGTTGCAGGGGCGCATGCAGCGTGGAGTAGCCGAGGCTGAGCATCCAGGGGGTATTGGGCTGCTGGTCGTTGGTCTGTTCGATCCAGTCGATGGCCAGGTCGGTTTCCAGGGTGGTGCGGTAACCGCGGGCCTGTGGCTGGTTGGCGGTCAGTTGCTGGTTGCTGCCGTCGGCGTTGTTGATCTTCCAGGCGCCGGTGTAGTGGCCGTTCTGCACGTCGAAGTCCAGTTCGGTGTGGCGCGTTGGGTTGTAGCTGCTGCTGAGCGGGTCGAGGATGCCGCCCAGTTCCAGACAGGTGCGGCCGGGCGTGGGGTAGCTGTTGGTATCGACCATCAGCAGGTGTGTGCCGCTGGCATGTCCTTCGGGCAGGTAGCAGACGCCGTAGTCGGCGCCATGGGTGGCGTCGGCGCTGGTGGTGGGCACGAAGCCGCATTGGTAGGTGCCCTCCGGGGCGACGCCGCCGGCAGTGGTGTCGATCGGGTAGGGTGCGCCATCCAGATAGCCGGCGAAGTAATCCCAGCCCAGCTCACGCATGGCATCGTCACCCAGCGGGTGATTCTGCGGGGCGATGTCGGAGCCGGTGAGGTGCATCTTGCCGATCAGCGCGCTGGTATAGCCAGCCTGTTCACGCAGTAGTTTGGGTGTGGTCAGGGTGTAGGGCGAGACCTGGGAGTTGGCCAGGTCATTGGAGACGATGGCATTGCGTACGCCGCTGCGAAATGGGTAGCGACCGTCGAAGAAGGTGGAGCGGGTCGGTGAGCAGGTGGGCATCGACCAGGTGTTGCGAAAGCGCACACCGGCCTGGGCGATGGCGTCGATGCTGGTAGTCTGCGCAGGTACTGCGCCGCCATAGCCGAAGCTCTCGAACTGGTCCACCCCGGCGTCGTCGATGACGATGAACAGGATGTTGGGCGGGGTGTCCGGTGTAGGCGTGGAATTCGAGCTGGAGCTCGAACCGAACTTGCAGCCGGTGGCAATCAGGAGGCACAGGCTAGCCAGGAGAAAATGGCGAATACGCATATTCATGTCCTTATTATTAATATCGTTGTGCGCTATTCTATCGAGTGCTTGCAGATGGCCACTAAACGATAGTTGCCGTTTACAATTTAGGCAAATGGCTCTCAAGTTTTCCGTGCGCTGCCGATAACTGGAGTATGTGAAACACATTTTCAGGAATCCTGTCCCATGAATGCCTACGCAATGAAGCAGTATCAGACCGTCAACGTTAATGCTCAGGTGACCGAGGCTGATCCGCATCGCTTGATCCAGATGCTGCTTGAAGGTGGTTTGCAGCGGATTGCGCAGGCTAAAGGGGCGATGGAGTATGGCAATGTCGCGCTCAAGGGTGAGCTGATTGGCAAGGCGATGGGGATTGTCGGTGGTTTGCGTGATGCTGTGGATACCGAGAAGGGTGGCGAGATCGCTGCGAATCTGGATAATCTCTACGCTTTCATGCAGCAGCGGCTGAGTCAGGCTAACCTGAAGAATGATCCGAGCATGCTGGATGAGGTGGCCAAACTGTTGCGTGAGATCAAAGCAGGCTGGGACGGCATTCGCCAGTTCTGAGCCGCGTAGGAGAGTATCCATGGCCGTTGCCGTTGAACAATTGCAGGAAACCCACAAGGCACTGATCACCGCTGTGCAGGCGGGTGATTGGCAGCAGGTGGGTGAGTTGGACCGTTTGTGCCGTGACTTGGTGCAGCAGGCCATGGCGCATCCCGATCGGGACGAGGCGCTGCTGGCTGAATTGCTGGGCTCGCTGTCCAAGACTTACAATGAAGTCATCGGTCTGTGCCAGGCGGTGCAGGGCAAGCTGGCGGAAGAGCTGCAGGGAGTGCAGCGCAGCAAGCAGGGTGCGAAAGTCTATCAGATGTTCAGTTGACGTAATGGCCGAAGTGAGCTTCGACTGGCCCGCCGACATCAAGATGTAACATTAGTTCCCGCCAGTAATCAGTATCCGACAGATAGCACCATAAAAGTGCGCCAAGTATTTGACTGGTGCGCCAGTTCGCTCTACCTTGTGTCCTGTGCCCGCAATTATGGCGCCATGCCAGCGTCATTGCCTTGTGCGTGTAAATCAAAAGGACTTCCCGCCTGTCATGCAGCTCAATAGCCATATTCTTCTGATTGACGATTGTTCTCAAAGCCGTCACGACCTCAACCTGGTTCTCGAATTCCTCGGTGAAGACACGCTGTTCACTACCTCTGCCACGTGGCAGGAGGATGTCGATGAGCACCTGCCTTCTGCGGCGGCGGTCAAATGTGTGGTGCTGGGACAATGCGAGCATCCTGTTGGCGCAGACGGATTGCTGGAGCAGATCGACAAATGGGATGCGCACCTGCCGGTGGTGATGCTGGGTAGCGAGCAGATGGCCAGTTGGCCTGAGCAGCTGCGCCAGCGTCTGCTGCGCGTTCTCGAGCCGCCGCTGAACTACAACCAGTTGCTGGACACCCTGCATAGGGCGCAGGTCTATCGTGAGGTGTTTACCGAGGGTAGCCAACGCAAGCGCCAGCGAGAACCCAACCTGTTCCGCAGTCTGGTGGGCACCAGTCGTCCAATTCAGTTGGTGCGGCAGATGATGAAACAGGTGGCCGATACCGAGGCCACGGTGTTGATTCTGGGTGACTCCGGTACCGGCAAGGAAGTAGTGGCGCGCAACCTGCATTACCATTCACAGCGCAAAGACGCACCTTTCGTGCCGGTCAACTGCGGGGCGATTCCGGCGGAGCTGCTGGAGAGCGAGCTGTTCGGTCATGAGAAAGGTGCTTTCACCGGGGCGATCACCAGCCGAGCGGGGCGTTTTGAGCTGGCCGGCGGTGGCACCTTGTTCCTCGATGAAATCGGCGATATGCCGATGAGCATGCAGGTCAAACTGCTGCGCGTATTGCAGGAGCGTACCTTCGAGCGAGTTGGTAGCAACAAACCGCAGCAGGCAGATGTGCGGGTGATTGCCGCCACGCACAAGAACCTGGAACAGATGATCATCGACGGCACCTTCCGCGAGGATCTGTACTACCGCCTGCATGTCTTTCCGATCGAGATGCCGCCCCTGCGCGAACGCATCGAAGACCTGCCACTGCTACTCAACGAATTGATCACCCGGCTGGAAAACGAGAAACGCGGCTCGATCCGCTTCAGCAGCGCAGCGATCATGTCCCTGTGTCAGCATCCCTGGCCGGGCAACGTGCGTGAGCTGGCCAACCTGGTTGAACGCATGGCGATCATGCACCCCCATGGGGTGATTGGGGTTGGCGAGTTGCCGCGCAAATTCCGGTATGTCGAAGACGATCAGGATGACCTGCGCCAGCAGCGTGGCAATGGTTCGGACGGCGACGAGAACCCCTGGAATCCCGGTATGTCGGGATTCGACAGTTCGGCTGGATTGCCGCCGGAAGGCCTGGACCTCAAGGAATATCTGGGTGGCCTGGAGCAGACACTGATTCAGCAGGCGCTGGATGAGGCCAACTATGTGGTGGCGCGGGCGGCGGAGCGGTTGCGTATTCGCCGGACCACTCTGGTGGAAAAGATGCGTAAATATGGCATTCAGCGCGATACCGATGGCGCGGCCGGTCGGGAACCGTCAGAAGACTGACATTGATTGTTGTTGAATTGTTTCATGTGTTTGATTTATAAGGTTTTTATTGCATTGGCATAAGCCTTGCTTAACTCCCCTGCAGTAGTGTGTGTAAATCAGGGGAGTCCCGATGGCTGTTACCGCTAGGAACCTGCCGCAGAATGCGCAGGACAGGGAGAAACTGGAGCAGGCTCATGACCTGTTCAGTCGGATGTCTGACCAGCTGCGTGAGTCCCACGGGCTGCTCGAACAACAGGTTGATCAGTTGCAGGCCCAGCTGGCTGAGGTCAATGCACAGCGCACCCGTGAGCTGGCGGAAAAGGCCTGCCTGGCCGGCCGTCTGCAGAATCTGCTGGATCTGCTGCCCGGTGGCGTGATCGTGCTGGACGGGCGCGGTGTGGTGCGCGAGGCCAATCCGGCCGCCCGTGAACTGCTCGGCGAACCCCTCGAAGGCCAACTCTGGCGCGAACTGATCCGTGACCGCTTTGCTCCCCGCGACGATGATTACCACGAAGTCTCCCTGCGCAGCGGCCGCCGTGTGTCGCTGGCGACCCGCTCTCTGCGTGGCGAGCCGGGTCAGATCATTCTGCTGACCGACCTCACCGAAACCCGTCAGCTGCAAACACAACTGGCACGTAATGAGCGGCTGTCCGCACTGGGGCGCATGGTCGCTTCACTGGCGCATCAGATACGTACACCGCTGTCGACTGCATTGCTGTATGCCAGCCATCTGCACCAGCCGGATCTGTCGGTGACGCACCGTCAGCGCTTCAGTCAGCGACTCAAGGACCGTCTGCAGACCATTGAACAGCAGGTGCGCGACATGCTGCTGTTTGCTAAGGGCGACCTGCCGCTGACGGACCGGTTGTCCGCACATGACTTCTTTGCCGACCTGCAACAGCAGGCCGAAACCCTGATCAGCGAGTCCGGGGCAGATTGCCGTTGGGAAGATCGCTGTCCGCCCGGTGTGCAGTTGCACTGCAACCGCGAAACCCTGATCGGCGCGGCACTCAATCTGATCGACAACGCCATTCAGGCCGGTATGCCGGCAGCGCGGCTGAAGGTCTGTCAGCGTCTGCAGGAAGGGCGGCTGAGCCTGAGTGTGGTGGACGTCGGGCGCGGTATGACGCCGGCTGAATTGGCCAAGATCGGCGAGCCTTTCTATACCACCCGCGCCCAGGGCACCGGGCTGGGGGTGTCTGTGGTGAAGTCGGTTGTTCATGCCCATGGTGGTGCGTTTTTATTGCGCAGTCGGGCAGGACAAGGCACCTGGGCTGAACTGGTCTTGCCGGTGCAGCCCCCGGCGATTGCTGGAGGAGCTTTGGTATGAAAGTCCCACGCATTTTATTGGTGGAGGACGACAAGGCGCTGCGTGAGGCGCTGGCCGATACCCTGTTGCTGGGCGGTTACGACTATCTGGAAGCCGCGGATGGCAAGCAGGCGCTGGCGGTACTGCAGCAGCATAATGTGGCCATGGTCATCAGTGATGTGAACATGCCGGGGATGGACGGGCATGCGCTGCTGCGCGTGTTGCGCGAGCGGCACCCGCAGTTGCCGGTACTGCTGATGACCGCCTACGGCACTGTGCAGAATGCGGTGGAAGCCATGCGTGATGGTGCGGTGGACTATCTGGTCAAGCCGTTCGAGCCGTCGGCGTTGCTGGATCTGGTTGCTCTGCATGCCCAGGGCCGGCTGCGGGTTGGGGCGGACAATGGGCCGGTGGCGGTCGACCCTGCCAGCCAGCAGCTGTTGCAGTTGGCGCAGCGGGTGGCCACCAGTGATTCGACAGTGTTGATCTCCGGAGAATCCGGTACGGGCAAGGAGGTGCTGGCACGTTATATACACCAGCAATCGCCCCGCGCCAGTCAGCCCTATATCGCCATCAACTGCGCGGCGATTCCGGAAAACATGCTTGAGGCGACATTGTTCGGGCATGAGAAGGGCGCCTTTACCGGTGCTGTTGCAGCGGCGCCGGGCAAATTCGAGCAGGCCAATGGCGGTACGCTGCTGCTGGATGAGATCTCGGAAATGCCGTTGGCGTTGCAGGCCAAATTGCTGCGGGTGATTCAGGAGCGTGAGGTTGAGCGGGTGGGTGGGCGTAAGCTGATCCAGTTGGACATCCGTATCATCGCCACTACCAACCGCGATATGCCCGGTGAAGTGGCTGCCGGGCGTTTCCGTGAGGATCTGTATTACCGCCTGGGGGTGTTCCCACTGCAGTGGCAACCGTTGCGCGAGCGCCCGGCGGATATTCTGCCGATTGCCGAGCGGTTGCTGGCCAAGCACATCGGCAAGATGAACCAGAGCCCGGTACGCTTCGCGCCGGATGCCTGTCAGGCCTTGCAGCAACATGCCTGGCCGGGCAACGTACGTGAGCTGGATAATGCCGTGCAGCGGGCGCTGATATTGCAGCAGGGCGGGGTGATTCGGGCGTTGGATCTGTGTCTGGCTACGACGCCTGGTACTGCCATCATGCCGAGCGCGACCTGGACACCGGCGGCTGAGCCCTTTGCGAGCAGTCAGCCGGCTGCGGCCCCGGTGATGTCGGCGGTCGGCGGTGGGTTGGGTCATGATGTGAAGCAGCGCGAGTATCAACTGATCATCGACACCCTGCGCAGCGAACGCGGCCGCCGCAAGGAAACCGCCGAACGCCTCGGCATCAGCCCCCGGACACTGCGCTACAAGCTGGCGCAGATGCGGGATGCAGGGCTGGATGTGGAAGGGAAGTTGTTTGCGGGCTGATGCCTGAGCAGGCTGCCAGTTCGGACGCAGGAGCGTCCAGGGCGCAGGTTTCCACGCTGGAGCATGGGAACCATCGTTTTTGGGGGGGGGAGCACTGCGTCCGCGTGTCACTCCGATCGTTCCCATGCTCCTCACCAAAAACTTGGCACTTGCGTGTTCAAGGTTTGTCCAAATGCATGGACCCATTACATGTGGAGAATTCCATGCGACTTACTTATCTGATCATTCCGCTGTTTGCCCTGGTACTGGCAGGCTGTGGGGACGACGAGGCTGACACGGCTTTGCCCATGGATAATGAGGTGCCGGCGGAAGAAGCCTATGGCACTCCGGCTGATCCTGCCGACATGCCGATGAATGACATGCCAGCGCCTACCAAT
>JASJKW010000035.1:0-7279 GCA_037621305.1 Pseudomonas sp. | reverse complement strand
ACTGCCGCAACTCCTTCGTTGGTCACCCTTGCTACCCTGCACGTTGAAGCCATCAACCGCCCGGGGCTCATCATGGATGCCAACCGAACCCGAAACGGATTCCGTCACCGCCTGCCAGTCTTCAGCATCATCGTCTTTTCAGCAACGATGAGCATCAGCCTGCCCGCCCCTGCCAGCGACCGCAGCGTCGAACGACAAACCGACTTCAGCGACCACAACTACACGCCCAGACGCAGCATAAATAGCATGCGTTCAGTGGTGGCAGACAAGGAGCAGAATGAGCCCGTCAAGGCTCCGAAGATTGAAAGAAAAACGGAAAAAGTGACGTGGCTCGACGCCCGAGGCACGGAAACTAAATACAGCATGTACTACCAACATGACGGCAGCACGCTGGACTTTGCCAGCGTCTGCAGCAACCACCGCGGCGGCTCAATCGCTTATCGCAACTGCCGCAAAGCCGCCAGACAATGGTTTGGCAGCAAGTGCAACGCCGGAAGTAACGCAGGAAAGATGTACTGCCATGCCCGAAATGCATTCAGGCCGTAAGCTGAAGTGCATCGGAATACCGAGCATCCCACGCAAAACCAGATCGTTCCCATGCTCCAGCGTGGGAATGCATGCTGGGACGCTCCGCGTCCCGATTCTAGCGCTGTGCATGTGGCAGGCTCAGACTGGGATACCGCTGTGTTTACGCAGATCCGGGATTGCCAGCACTCCCGCTCTGCTCGCGAATCTTCTCAACAATCGCCGTAGTCGAGCAGCTATCAACGAACTTCAACACCTTCACCTCACCACCGTAGGCCTGCACTATGGATGCGCCCACCACCTGATCGATACCGTAGTCCCCGCCCTTGACCAACACGTCCGGCCGCAATTTCTCCAACAGAACTTCTGGTGTGTCCTCAGGAAAACTGACTACCCAATCCACCGCACCCAACCCGGCCAGCACTGTCATGCGCCGCTCGACCGCGTTGATCGGTCGTCCCGGGCCTTTCAGGCGAGTCACTGAGGCATCGTCATTGATCGCCACGATCAGCCGATCCCCCTGACTGCGCGCCTCCTCCAGATAACCAACGTGCCCCGCATGGATAATGTCGAAACAGCCATTGGTAAAGACGATGCGCTCGCCATGGGCGCGAGCGTCCTCCACAGCCACGATCAGCTGCTCAGCCGACAGCACGCCAAGCCCCGCACCCTGCTCATGCTGCACAGCACGTCGCAGCTCTGGAGCGCTGACAGCGGCGGTGCCCAACTTACCGATAACGATCCCCGCAGCCAGGTTGGCCAAGCCCACAGCATTGGACATCGATTCCCCAGCCGCCAGCGCGGTCGCCAGCGTCGAAATCACCGTATCACCAGCACCGGTCACATCGAACACTTCCCGCGCACGGGCCGGCAGATGCATCTCAGCCTCGCCACGTCGCAACAGCGTCATGCCGTGCTCACTGCGAGTAACCAGCAGCGCCTCGAGATCCAGCTCCTCGATCAGTGCCATGCCCCTGTCGACAAGCTCCTGCTCAGTAGAGCAGACACCCACTACCGCCTCGAACTCAGACAGGTTTGGAGTGATCAGGGTCGCGCCACGGTAGATCGAAAAATCCTTGCCTTTGGGGTCCGCCAACACGGGCAGGTTGCGATCGCGCGCAGCCTTGATCAGCGCTTGGTGATTGACCAATGCACCCTTGCCGTAGTCGGAGAGAATGACCACCCTGACCTTGTCGAGAAGACCATTGACAGCCTCCAACACAGCCTCGCCATCCGTAGCAAATGGTTCCTCGAAATCCACACGCATCAATTGCTGATGACGGCTCATGACCCGCAGCTTGGTGATGGTCGGCTGTTCAGGATGCGCCTGAAAAGCGCAATAGACTCCGGCGGCATTCAGACGCTGCCGCAGACTATCGGCCGCTTCGTCTTTACCGGTCACACCTACCAACCAGGCCGGCGCTCCCAGCGCGGCGATATTCAACGCGACGTTGCCGGCACCACCGGGGCGATCCTCGATCTGATTGACCTTGACCACCGGCACCGGCGCCTCCGGCGAGATGCGGTTGGTCAATCCATGCCAGTAGCGGTCCAGCATCACATCACCCACTACCAGAACCGGCGCGGAGTCAAAACGGGGCATGGTCAGTTTCATTGCATCACTCATTTATATTGGTTCCGACCCTTTTTGGTCTGGGTAATAACGTCTCAGACAGCAGGCTTCTCATCCTGAAACTGCATGCTATGCAGTCGCGCATAATAGCCATTCTGCTCCATCAGCTCAGCATGACTACCGCGCTCGACGATCCGGCCCTTGTCCATCACCATGATGATGTCGGCCTTCTCGATGGTCGACAGACGGTGAGCAATCACCAAGGCAGTGCGTCCCTCCATGACGCGATCCAGCGCGCCTTGAATATGCCGTTCCGATTCAGTGTCCAGTGCAGACGTAGCCTCATCCAGAATCAGAATGGGCGCGTCGCGCAACAAAGCACGGGCAATTGCCAGGCGCTGACGCTGACCACCGGAAAGCAGCACACCGTTTTCACCCACCAGCGTATCGAAGCCCTGGGGCAACTCCTCGATGAATTCGCGCGCATAGGCCGCCTCAGCTGCCTCAATGATGGCCTCGCGCGGCGCACCAGCAAGGTCGCCATAGGCGATATTGTTAGCCACCGTATCGTTGAACAAGGTGACATGCTGGGTCACCAGCGCGATGTGCCGTCGCAGATTACGCAGACGGTACTGCTCCACCTCAACGCCATCAAGCAGGATCTCGCCCGCGTCGTGGGTGTAGAAACGGGGAATAAGATTGGCCAGCGTCGACTTGCCACTACCCGAACGCCCAACCAACGCTACCATCTGCCCCGGCTCGACGACAAAATTGATGTCCTGCAGCACCACCTTATCCGTCTCAGGATAATGGAAGGACAGATTCTTCACTTCGACACGCCCACTGATACGGTCGCGCTCTATGCTGCCAGTATCCTTCTCGGGCTCTTCATCCAACTGCTCGAAGATGCTTTCTGCTGCGGCGATACCCTTCTGGATATTGGCGCTGACTTCGGACAGCTGGCGGATAGGCTTGGGTAGCATACCGGCCGCAGTGATATAGGCCACCAGATCACCCGCCGTAGCATCACCACGTAAAAACAGCACCAGGAACATCACACCAGCCATGGCGCCGTAGGTCACCAATTGCAGCATTGGGGTAAACACCGCCCCAGTACGCACCATTTTCAACCCGCGTAAGCGATTGTTTTCGCTAGCCTTTTCGAACCTTTCACTTTCATATATCTCACCACCAAAGCTGCGTACCACGCGATATCCGGTGATGGTTTCGGAGGTGACATGGGTAACGTCGCCCATGGCGGTCTGGATCTTCTTGCTCTGCTTGCGGAATTTCTTGCTGGTGCTGTTGACCAGCAAGCCAATCAGAGGCAGAACCGCCATCAGAACCAGGGTCAGCTTCCAGTTCATCCATAATAGATAACCAAACAGGAATATCACCGTCATGCCTTCCCGAAACACCACCTTGATCGCATCGGTGGCGGCCCCGGTAACCATCGTTACGTTGAAGGTCACGCGGGAGACCAAGTGGCCTGAATTGTTGTTATCGAAATAGCGGTTGGGGAGAGTCAGCAGGTTGTCGAACAGCGCAGTCCGCAGGTCATGCACCACTCCCAAGGACACACGGGCAATGTAATAGTTACCCAGGAAGGAGCCTACCCCCTGATACACCGCGATAAGAATAATGAATAGCGGAAAACCCCAGATCAGTGGGACACCGAGGAACTGAGCGCTAGCCCCCTCAGTCAGACCATCAACGAAATATTTCAGCATCCCGGCCATGGCCGGCTGGCTGGACGCAAAAATCATGAAGCCAAAAATACTGACTACAAAAGACAGCCAGTAGGGTTTGACGTAGCCAAGCAGACGCCCGTAGATACGAATACTCGAGCGAGCAAAACTTTCTTCCTGTGGATCCGACATAAGCTCTTCGCAAAATGGAATCAGGCCGGGAGTTTATCACAGCGTGCCCATCTGCAACCCCGTCGTGACCACAGCGATCAGAGGCCATGCACCTCATGAACGATTACGGCACATGAAGCAAAAGTGTAGTTACGGTAAACTACCGTTTTGTTTCAGGGTCGTGTCAATGCAGCCACTCAGCAGGGAACAGTACAATATCTGGCGCACAGGTGCGCAGGTACTGGAAAAAGATGGTCACGGTGAAAAGGTCCTGCGCCTGGCTGACGGTACCTTCCTCAAGCTATTCCGACGCAAGAGCTGGTTCTCCAAGTCCACCTTTCACCCACCAGCCAAGCGCTTTGCAGACAACGCAGCAGAACTACAGCGCCTCGGCATTCCCTGCCCGCGCGTTATCCAGCTTTACCAGATGAGCGATCCATACCGTTCCGTTGTGCATTACGAGCCCTTGGCAGGTGAAACGCTCCGACAACTGCTGCACAACGACACCAACCTCGACCAGCTTGAACTCTTTGCCCGTCTGGCGGAATTCATCACCAAACTGCATGATCTGGGCGTGTATTTCCGCTCACTGCATATGGGCAATATCGTCCTCACCCCTGGCAATGATCTGGGGCTGATCGACATATCAGATATGCGTTGTCTTGGCAGGCCTCTATCCCGACGGATGCGGGATAGGAATTATCAGCATTTGCTGCGGTATGAGAGTGACTGGGAGCTGGTGAATCCGAGCATTGGGACCTTGTTCATGTTCAGCAGAAGGTGAGCGACTAACACCGCAGGGTAGCCAATGGACACCATCTGGATGCGACTCACTTTCAATGCTCTATTATTACCCACTGTGCCGGTAACAGTCTCCATTAACGGCTGCCTGCTGCAAATCCACCAAAGCTGCGACGCCTGGACGCATTCAGCAGAAACTCTGCCCAATTAAAATCCAATTCCGTATCTATATCTACTGAGTACTCGTTGGGCATTTTGTAAGCGTAAACATTGTCCTTCAGAAAGAAACTGCCTGCCGCCAACAGCTTATCTGTCTTAGCGATGTAAATAGCACCATTGAGGCGGTAATGGCTTCCCAGCTCCTGGCTGCGCAGGTCAAGCACCTCTTCTCTTAAAAAACCGACCATGCTGTCATCCGAGGGCAACGTATTCGCCCATAAAGGACTATGTTCCATGGTAGTGACGGATATCACTGCATCAGCGTTTTTATGCTCAAGCAACTGTATAGCTTCGTCTATGTGCTGGCTGGTACGCAGCGGGCTGGTCGGCTGCAGCAGGACGACATAGTCATGGGCCTCGGTATTATCGATAGCATGCTTGATAGCATCAAAGCTGGTTGATCCGTCCTGCGCCAGTTCGGCGGGACGTCGGATAATGTCTGCGCCCGCCTGCTGAGCGATGGATAAGGCCTCATCATCGTCACTACTAACCAATACCTTATTTATATATTGGCTGTTCAGCCCTGCCTCTATACTCCAGTTGATCAGAGGATTGCCTGCAAGGGGGAGGACGTTCTTGCGCGGCAGGCGCTTGCTGCCGCCACGCGCAGGGATAATCGCCAGAAAAGTCTTATTGCTTATCACTGATCACGCCTCTTTAAAATACACTTCAATATCTCGTTGTGCCTTCTGGTAATCCTTCATCTGACCGATGTCGAGCCAGTAGTCATAGCAGGTATAGGTACCTATGCGCTTGCTGTCTGCCCGGTGCTGCTCCAACAGGGTCGGCATATCGATACGTTGGCCGGGCTGCACGCTGGCAACGACGTCAGGATTCAGGACGTAGATCCCCGTGTTGATTTTGTAGCGATAGGTCGGTTTCTCTACCATGTTAGTGATGAGCTGGTCTTCTGTTTCTATCACGCCAAAAGGAACAGCATGCTCATCTTCCCGCACGCATACCGTCGCGTCGAATGCCTGGCTTTCATGGTGCTGCAGCAATTTGGCGTAGTCCAGTTTGGTTAACACATCGCCATTTGTCATGATCAGCGGCAAATCCGGCAGGCTCTTTGGCAACAGACCAAGCGCCCCTCCTGTACCCAACGGGCTATCTTCGTGTACGTATTGGATGTTGGCATCCCACTGGCTACCATCACCAAAATGGCTGTGGATCACTTCAGGTAGGTAGTGGGTAGAAATGTAGAAGTTATGAAAACCATAACTGATGAATTGGTTAATGAGGTGTTCCAGCATCGGTTTGTCACCGACACGCAGCATCGGTTTCGGGCAGTGGTCTGTCAGCGGCTTCAGGCGTGTGCCAAACCCACCGGCCATGATGAATACCGGATTATCCCGCCGCTCAGGTTGCATGGCCTGGTGCAAGGTTTCCAAGCTGAGAATGCGGTTACTGCTATCCAATATGGGAATGGCGGTTAAGTCATGTCGCTTCATCAACTTCAGCCGCTGTTCTCGGCTGGTGCTGTTGACCACACTGATAGGGTTGCTGTTCATCACCCGGGTGACGGGGTCTTGCATATTGGCATCGGCCAACAAGGCGCGGCGGGTATCGCCATCGGTCACTGTGCCTAAAAGTCTCTGCTCGGCATCGCAGATGAGCACGATACGCAACGAGCCTTGATCCAGCGTGCGCATGGCTTCGCGGATGGTAGCAGTAGGAGGTAAAAGAGTAGTGTGCCAGTTTTTCATGCGTTTACCTCTATGCTAATTATTCAAATCAAAAAACGTCTTTTTGACGATTTTTGTAAGCTCAGTCTGCTTGATCGTGTCAATTATCTTGGCGCTTGGGCAGCCGTCTCCATAGGGGTTTTCAGTCAGCGGCAAGGACGCCTGAAACTCATCGGAATAAAGTTTGCTCAAAGCATGCGCTATAGCCGGCTGGCTTGGCTCACAATCGATAACACTGCTCGCTTTCATCCTGCCTTTCTGCCGATCACCCATATTGATCGTGCCAATCTTGAAGCTGGGGGCTTCGGCCAGCCCACTGGAGCTGTTACCAACCATGGCATCGACGTACTGCAGGGCGCTGAGATAGCGCAGTTGACCAAGAGAGGTAAAGGCCACCGCTTTGTGCGGGTTGGCACTGGCATAATCATCGATCATTTGATTGATGATACGCCCAGCAGTGTCGCTGTTGGCCTTGGTGAAAATAAGATGGGTTCCCTCCAGCTTATCCAGGGCTGCCAGCAGTTCTGCGAATTGGCTTTCAGCGGTAGCGTCTTCCAATGTGACCGGGTGAAATGTAATCAGAAGGTTCTTTTCAGCCAGCTTAAAGCGGATGGACTCTTCGAATTCATGTTTACTCAGTAGTGGCAGACGCTGGATATTTTCTATACCCATGCCCC
>JASJKW010000034.1:0-3432 GCA_037621305.1 Pseudomonas sp. | reverse complement strand
GCTCGGCAAACTCCAGCGGATTGGAGCAATAGGGACACTGCAACGGGCAGCGGTAAGTCAGTTCAGCCAACAGCCACAACGGCGGGCCCTGTTCGGGCCGGGTGGACAGCTCAGCGGAAACGGATCCAGTGTTGCTCATGGGCTTCCCCGATAAAGGTCAGAACGTCTTCATCCAGTTCGGGTGCAGACGGGAAACAGGCTTGCAGTTCGGTAATGATCTCGCTGACCGGGCGCTGACCGTCAACCCGTTTCAATACTTCGGCAGCACTGTCATTGAGCTTGACCATACCTTCGGGATAGAGCAGCACATGGCAGTCCTGTACTGGCTCCCATTGCATCCGATAGCCTGGTCTGAAGGCCGGTACGGCCGTCAGTGGCGGTAATGTCATACAGTCAGCCCTCGATGCCAGACGGGTTGGTCGGTAACCGAGTGATAGGGCGCTCGCCCCAGCTCGTAGGCCAGTGACATGGCATCAAGCATGCTCCAGAGAATATCCAGCTTGAATTGCAGGATCTCAAGCATGCGCTGCTGAGCGTCCAGCGTCTGGTAATGGTCCAGGGTAATACGCAGCCCGTGCTCCACATCCCGGCGCGCTTCGCCCAGGCGGGTGCGGAAGTAGCGATAGCCCTGCGGATCGACCCAGGGATAATGCTGTGGCCAGCTGTCCAGTCGCGACTGGTGTATCTGTGGCGCGAACAGTTCGGTCAGCGAGGAGCTGGCAGCTTCCTTCCAGTTGGCACGGCGGGCGAAGTTGACGTAAGCATCCACGGCAAAACGGACGCCGGGCAATACATGGCGTTGGTCCAGCAGCTCTTCCCGGCTCAAGCCGACGGCCTCACCCAGCTGCAACCAGGCTTCAATCCCCCCGTCGCCATCGGACTCACCATCATGGTCAATGATCCGCTGCACCCATTCACGGCGTGCTGCGGCATCGTCACAGTTGGCCAGAATGGCCGCATCCTTGAGCGGGATATTCAGCTGGTAATAAAACCGGTTGGCCACCCAGCCGCGAATCTGTTCCGGGGTAGCACGGCCTTCATGCATGGCGATATGGAATGGATGGTGAATATGGTAGTAACGGCCCTTGTCGCGCAGGGCCTGCTCGAACGCTGCACGGCTCATTGGCTCAGCTGACACGCTGCTCTCCTTCAAATATGGATTTCCATCCCATCATGGGCGACTTCGATGCCGTGGCGCGTCAACTCAGCGCGTTCAGCCGAGTCTTCGTCCAGTATCGGGTTGGTGTTGTTGATATGGATCAGCACACGGCGGCTATCCGGGTAGGCATTGAGCACCTCGATCATGCCGCCCTCGCCGCTTTGCGGCAGATGGCCCATCTCACTGCCGAGCTTGGTCCCCACGCCGGCGTGGGCCATGTCATCCTCGCGCCAGAGAGTGCCATCCACCAGCAGGCAATCAGCCGCGGCCATGGCATCGTGAACCTGGCTGCTCAGTTGCCCCAGACCCGGTGCATAAAAGAGGACGCTACCAGTATTGGTATCACGCACCAGCAAACCGATGTTGTCCCCGGGATGCGGGTTGTTACGGTGCGGTGAATATGGCGGTGCGGCGCTGCGCAACGGGATCGGCGTGAAATGTAGCGCCGGACAGGCCGGAATGGTGAAGCCCGCATCCAGCTCTATACGATTCCACTGCAACCCGCCGTTCCAGTGATCGAGAATGTTGAACAGCGGAAAACCGGTGGTCAGGTCCTGATGCACCATCTCCGTGCACCAGACCTGGTGGGGACAGCCCTCACGCAGGGTCAGCAGGCCTGTGGTGTGATCGATCTGGCTATCCATCAGAATGATGCCGCCGATGGCGGTGTCCCGCATATGACGGCCCGGTTGCAACACAGGCGTCTGTTCCAGTTGGGTACGAATATCCGGAGAAGCATTGCACAACACCCAATTGCCACCGCCGTCAGATATGGCAATCGAGGATTGGGTACGGGGTCGGGCGTTGATCTGCCCTTTGCGCAAGCCGTCACAGTTACGGCAATTGCAGTTCCACTGCGGAAAACCACCACCCGCAGCGGAACCTAGAATATGAATCAGCATGGTATGCGTCCTGGATGCGGCTACCTGACCGGTTCAGCAAGCACACCGGCCAGGCAGCGCGCTTGCGCTTAGCGGTTGGCAAAGTACATGGTGACTTCAAAACCAATGCGCAGATCGGTATAGCTAGGTTTGGTCCACATAGTCGCATTCTCCAATAAGTTGACGATCAGGTCTGCCTGCACTTGCCGGCAAACTCGGGTAAGCACTCGAACCTTGACGTGCTACATAGGCAATCCTCCCCTACCATAGGAGCCTAGCGGGTCCTTGTCGACCCCATGGGCGGTCCGCTATTGCTCAACAGCAACCGTTTCCAGCCAGGCGCGGATAGCCCAGAGCGCTTCCTGGCTGAGAAAATCGGCCATCTTCGGCATATACACCCGGCCGTCACGCACAGCACCATTGACGACCCTTTCCTTGTACCACTCATCGCCGTAGTCGCCGGTCTCCAGGTAGCGCAGGTCGGGGTTGATGCCACCGGAGATACCATCCAGCCCGTGGCAGGCGGCACAATTCTGGTTGTAGGCGGAGGCGCCAATGGTCACGGCATTATCATATTGGGGATGGCCTTCGCGGTAAGGATTGCTGTCCAGCCACTCATCGCCGAGATCGCTGAGGCCCTTGGTGTCGACCGCCTGGGGGGTCACATTGCCATGTGCCCATGCCTGACCGGCTGCCAATGCCAGACCTATGGCGACCAGTTTCAGTGTCTTCTTGTGGTGTATCATCCTGCTTACCTCGCGGCCAGGTGATCAGTGAGCGATCACGGATGTTTTTATTCTGCAGTCGGCAAGCATGATAAAAAGCCCCAGCCTTCCCCCCTATGCTGCTTTGGTTGTCGAGTTCTGCTCCCTTGGTAGTAGTTCATGGGAAGCGCCGGTGTCACAGACGCGACCGCGCACGATCCGGAATGGCGCCTGCAGATACCAAGGCAGCAATTGCCTGCTACTGAAGTAGCGGTCCTCCAGTCCCCCTCCCAAGGAGCATCCGCAAGGGACTATTTCCCGCCAACTACGGGTTATTTTCCGTTTCGCCCCCTCCCCGGCCTGACCAAGATGTTGGCGTGGACCAGCAACGCTGCCCTCTTCCAACAATAAGGAACACTGCCATGACAACAAAAACACTTCCTGCCATGAGGCCTGCAGCCCGGGCTGTCAGATATCTGATTCTCTCGGCAGGGCTTGCCCTGAGCGCATCTCACGTAGCGGCCAAACCAGTTACCTGGAACGATATCGCCAACGACCACACCACCACCCACGATGTGTTGATGTACGGTTTGGGCAACAACGCTCAACGATACAGCCCGCTGAGCCTGGTGAACGACCAGAACGTCTTCAAGCTGACACCGGCCTGGTCGTTTTCCTTCGGTGATGA
>JASJKW010000033.1:0-3816 GCA_037621305.1 Pseudomonas sp. | reverse complement strand
GCGTCGGTTGGACTACATCATCGCGATCCGGCTGGTCCGCTGAGCGAACAACTTCCTGTTCCCGCACTGTTTCCAGAAGACGGTTCAGCTGTTTATCCAACTCGTCCAAAGCTTTCGCCCGGTTCGTCCACCAGTCCGCCGACCACACTCGGAATAACATCCATCCCAATCCTTCCAAAACACTCTGGCGAATCTTGTCCCGTTCACGCGCATAGGCGGAACTGTGGTACATAGCTCCGTCACACTCGATCCCGGCAAGGTAGAGGCCGGGCTTGTCAGGATGCAACACACCCATGTCGATCCGGTAGGCAGACACACCAACTTGCGGGTGTACGATCCAGCCTTTGTCTTGTAGTCCTCTTGCCACAGCGACTTCAAATGGCGACTCGTAATCGCCCCTTGAGCCATGCACTGCCGCCGCCAGCGCAGGTGCCCCACGTTCCGCGTATTCAAGGAAGTGCTTGAGATCGGCTACTGCCCGGGCTTGAGTTCTGCTCAGATCGATACGCTCTGGTGGCATGGTGGAGAATACGACCATCTCTGAGCGGGCGCGGGTCATGGCTACGTTCAGCCTGCGTTCGCCACCGGTACGGTTAAGCGGGCCGAAGTTCATGGTGACGTGCCCGGTTTCATCCGGGCCGTAGGTGATGCTGAACAGAATTACGTCCCGCTCATCTCCCTGCACCGTCTCGAGGTTCTTCACAAAAACGGGCTCAAGCGTAACGTCCTCGGAAAACGCCCACTCGATGGAGGGATCATCCGATCGCGCCTTGTCCAACAGATCTTCAATGAGACTTTGCTGTTCAGTATTGAACGTCACCACACCGATGGACTGTTGACGCGCCGCGGGGTCGCCAGAGGTGAGCCGACGAACAATCTCCGCCACGATGGCCTTTGCCTCCCCCTGGTTATGCCGGGCCTTGCCACGGGCATAAAAGCCTTCCGATCGTACCAGCGACACACCCTGGTCTGGATGTACCGGTGCTGGGAAGGTCACCAGCGAGCTGTCGTAGTAGCGACTATTGGAGAACGCTATCAGGCTTTCACGCCGTGAGCGGTAGTGCAGATTGAGAACTCGTTGCGGGATACTGGCCCCAAGCAGCTCATCCAGAATGCTCTCCAAGTCGCCCTCTTCATCAATGTCCCCATCCAGGTCATTGTCAGCGCGGGCAAAGAAATTGGTCGGCGGCATCTGTTTCGGGTCCCCCACCACGATGACCTGCTTGCCCCGCGCCAGGGAGCCCACGGCGTCCCAGACGGTGATCTGTGATGCTTCGTCGAAGATAACCACGTCAAACAACGCCTGCCCCGCAGGCAAGAACTGAGCGATGGATAAGGGAGACATCATCAGGCACGGCGCCAGTGAGGTGATCACATCCGGCATCTCTTCCATCATTTCCCGCACCGGCTTGTGCCGCGACTTTTTCTGCAGTTCGCGGCGCAGTACGCCCCAGGAAGAGCTGCGTTTGACCTCTTCTTCGTTCGGAATCTGCCCAGCCAATTTCGCCGCAATATATTTCGCGGTCAGGTCGGTAAATTGGCTATCCAGTTCTCTGAAGCGATGAATAGCGGCTTCATGTTCCGGGGAGGAAAAGGTCCTCAGGACCTCGTCCTCATCAATCACCGCAGAGGACCACCAGGCACAGTAAGCCGCTTCGAATACATCGACCACCTCGTCCGGCTGCACAGCTCCACTCTCAATTGCGTGGACCAATGGCCCCAGCTGAAGATCCATGGCTTCGGAGCGTCTTCGCACCCAGGCGCACCAGTCACGCAGGGCAACATGATGTTCAATAATGCGCTGACAGAGCGCTGATATTGAACCCAACGCATCCGCATCGCTGGGCAACAGGTTGTCGAGGGCGGATCCAGTCAGACTTTCAAACTGGGCCTGGTTAGCCCTGAAGTCGGCGAAAGCTTCCTGGAACTGGACAATAGCCCGGCCTACCGGTGCTTCCGGCGCCAGCATGTCGTTGGCTTCGTATAACAGCGTCCGAATCTTTTCTCGCAACGCCGCGAGGGATACCGCATCTTCCGCCAGTTTGCTAACCGCCGTTCGCGCGCGGGTTCCCAGCTCCTGCAGGGATGCCATAGCTTGTGGGTCTGAGTCGTAGGACTTCCAGTCTTTTAGACCTTGTAGGACACCATCTAGGCGGTCAATGTGACTGCCAACCTCCTGTAACTCGCGCAGCACAGCAATATCGTTATTCGGGTCTGGCTCACCTTGTGCGCCACCCGCCCGCATCTGCTTCGACACTTTGCGCTTGGCAAAAAAAGACTTTGGCCACCAACTATCATTGGCCTCGGCCCAAGCCGCGCCAAGCTCGTCCGCATCCAACGTCTTCCAGGCCAGGGGAGTGTACTGACAGCTCAATTTCGCCTGAGTAGCGATGTAGTGCTTCAGGCGGGTAACCGCATCCTCAAGCGCCTCTAACCGGTCTGTTGCGTCAGGCTCAAGGGCGAAGGAAGCCTGAGTGCGGTAGGCATCCAGCATGACCTGACCGAACTCATCTACCGCAGTCAATTTAGTAAAGGACATGGCACCGAGTTCGGCACCCAGTGTCTTCTCCAGCGCAGCTAGACTCCCACCCAGCCGCTCCACCGCTGCCTGCAGGCTACCAGCACAACGCACCAGATCACCCTGCCACTGAGAGCTCCATTCGTACTGCGCAATAGCCTGTAAAGGATGATCGACCAGCGTGCCCAGCGCCCTAGCCTGCACCCCCAACAGCCCAGCCATATCGCGTAGCTGCTGCAGCTGCTTATCGTCGTGCTGATCCGCACTGGCCCAGCTCAGTCTGGCCCGGGCCGCCAGCTGCTCATCACGCACCTTGATCCCGATCGCGTAATGGGCGGTAAGGCCGTTACGACTGGGCTGATGCAGCGCATTGACTACCTGATTGAGACGGTCGCGCAATGCTTTCAATCGTTCGGCTTCAACCTGCCACTGACTGACAGGCGACTGCCCCGCACTGGTCCAAGAGGTCCGTAGCTGATCCAGTACATCAATCTTCTTCGCCTTGTTGGAATGCAACTGCAGACAAAACTGACCTAGCCCGATATCCCGCAATCGCCGGTACAC
The DNA here is from genome assembly GCA_037621305.1 of Pseudomonas sp. GTDB lineage: Bacteria > Pseudomonadota > Gammaproteobacteria > Pseudomonadales > Pseudomonadaceae > Halopseudomonas. The sequence continues at coordinate 734 of JASJKW010000033.1, read as the reverse complement.
CACCTCCAGCGCAGCGGTTTTTTCCGAAACGAACAGTACTTTTTTGCCCTTACCCAGCATGTGAGCGATCAGGTTGCTGATCGTCTGGCTTTTACCCGTGCCCGGCGGGCCGATAATCACAAAATCCTTGCCCCGGTCTGCCGTAGCGATAGCTGCCATCTGGGCAGAATCCGCAGGCAGCGGCGCCAGCAAATCCGCTGGCGTGTAGTCCCTGTCGATATCCCCAGCTTCGACAAAACGAATATCGCTGTCGTAAGGTTCTCTGGGTGTATCCAATAGATGTTTTACTACCGGGCTTTCCTTCAGCTCCGCTGAGCGGTCGACCAGGTCTTTCCACATCAGGTACTTGGCAAAGGAGAAGTGCCCAAGCACCACGTCTTCCACCACCTCGAATCCGGGCACGTCCTTGATAGCATGCCGTACCCGGGTCCAGACGCCCGCCACATCCACGCCGCTGTCATCCTCGGGCAGCGCGCCGCCCAGGCCGTGAATCTCGATACCGAAATCCTTTTTCAGCAGCTCCAACAGAGTGGTGTTGAAACGGGGCTCATCATCATTGGCGACCATCCTGACGCCGCTACGCACGGACTTGCGCTCAAGCGTCACCGGCAGCAGAATCAACGGGGCGCGATAACGCCGATCATCCTTGTCCTTCTGCTTCCAGAGCAGAAAACCCACGGCCAGAAACAGGGTGTTGGAACCACCTTCCTTCAGTGAGGTTTGTGCCCGGCGGT
>JASJKW010000032.1:0-10139 GCA_037621305.1 Pseudomonas sp. | reverse complement strand
CGAGCAGTCCTGGCAGGTTGGTTATGGTCTGGACTTCACCGAATACGGCATTCCGGGCCTGAGCTACAATGTAGCCTATATCCGTGGTACCGATATCGACGACGGCACAGGCCGCGGTGACGGCACCGTGCGCGAATTCTTCAACCAGCTGAAGTATGTAGTGCAGAGCGGTGCGGCCAAGGATATGAGCGTGCGCCTGCGCAGCTCCAACCTGCGTGTATCCAACAACGCCAGCGACTACAACGGCGACGGTAACGAAGTCCGCATCTTCATCGACTTCCCGATGAACATTCTCTAAGTGTTGTAGTTCTTCCGGCGCGGTATAGAGCCAATCGGCTTCTCTACCGCGCCACCCCTCCCTCTCAATCCAGATCAGAACCCGGTGGTGGCAGATTCTTGAATGCCGTCAATGCTCGCGCTCGGCTATCGTTGAGTCTGACCGAGTGGCGGATATTTCCACCTTTACGGCAACAGAAGCGGACATGACGGTCTCACTGAACAGCTGGGGTCGTCAGAATGACAGGAGAACCGGGAATCGACAATTCCTTCGCCGGTGTGCATTGTGTGTTGTTCACGGTTTTTCATCTATGCCGGGAGGTGGCATGTCTATCGGGGTAATCCTGTCGGTCCTTGCATCAGTGCTGTTTGGCGGGCTGTACTATTTCTCGACGCTGCTGGCACCGCTCGACGGGGAGCAGATCTTCGGCTGGCGCATGCTGCTGACCTGTCCCTTCGTCACGCTGTTCATGCTGTGGTTCGGTTACTGGCCGCTGGCGCGGGAGATCGCTGGCCGGTTGTGGCGGCGGCCCACGCTGCTGCCGTTGCAATTGCTGAGCACCGCATTGATGGGGGTGCAGCTGTGGCTGTTCATGTGGGCGCCACTCAACGGGCGGGCGCTGGAAGTATCGCTGGGCTACTTTCTGATGCCGCTGAGCATGGTGTTGGTGGGCTTTCTGGTCTATCGGGAACATCCGTCGCGCTTGCAGAAGCTGGCGATCGCCTTTGCCATGTTCGGCGTCGGCCATGCGCTGATCCAGGCGGGTACCTTCGCCTGGGAAACCGTGGTGGTGGCGACCGGCTATCCGCTGTATTTCATCCTGCGTCGTTCACGCGGCACCAATCATCTGGGCGGCTTCTGGTTCGATATGCTGTTTCTGCTGCCCTTTGCTGGCTGGTTCGCCTGGGATGGCGGAGCGGCACCGGACACCTTCGAACAGGTGCCGCGGCTCTATCTGCTGGTGCTGTTACTGGGCCTGTTCAGCGCCGCGGCACTGATCTGTTTCATCGTCGCCAGCCGTCTGCTGACCTTCACCCTGTTTGGCCTGCTGGGCTATGTGGAGCCGGTGTTGCTGGTGCTGGTGGCATTGCTGTTGGGCGAAAGCATCGCGCCTGATGAATGGCTGACCTACATCCCGATCTGGCTGGCGGTGGTGGTCTTGATGTTCGAGGGGCTGCGCCATGTGCAGCGCAACCGGAAAGGGTTGACACTGCCGGCGGAGCAGGGCGAGTCGCCGCCGGCGCCCTGATCGGCCCTTGCCGCTGCGAAACCTGACCTATACTGCCTGACAAGCGCGCCTGCGCTGTCGCAGCCGCCCTATCCGGGCGGCGCTGCGGACGGTTGACCACAAGTCGGTCGTCCCCCCTTGGTCAGGAGGATAGCAATGTCTTTATCCGTGCAGATTCCCTATACCCGTTATCTTGATGATCACGGCCAGCCGTTGAATGCGTTGCCAGGCTGGGTCGATGATCCGCAACTGCTCCTCGATTTCTATCGCCAGATGGCCCTGGTTCGTGCCTTCGATCAGAAGTGCGTGGCTCTGCAGCGCACCGGCCAGATCGGCACCTATGCTTCGACCCTGGGTCAGGAAGCCATAGGTACGGCCCTGGGCCGGGCAATGACTGAGGCCGATGTGTTGATTCCCTATTACCGCGACACCGCTGTGCAACTGCAGCGTGGGGTCGCCATGCAGGACATTCTGCTGTATTGGGGGGGCGACGAGCGCGGCAGCGCCTGGACAGCGCCCACTGCGGCGGAGGATTTCCCCATCTGCGTGCCCATCGCCACCCAGGCCTGCCATGCCTGCGGCGTTGCCTCAGCGTTTCGCATCCGTCAGCAGCCGCGGGTGGCGGTCACCACCTGCGGTGACGGTGCGACCAGCAAGGGTGACTTTCTGGAAAGCCTGAACCTCGCCGGAGTCTGGCAGCTGCCCGTGGTGTTCGTGGTGAACAACAACCAATGGGCCATTTCTGTGCCGCGCAGCCTGCAGTCCGCCGCTCCGACGCTGGCGCACAAGGCGCTCGCAGCGGGTATTCCCGGTGAGCAGGTGGATGGCAATGACGTGCTGGCGGTCTACGACCGCATGCATGCCGCCATCGAGCGGGCCCGGGCCGGCAAGGGGCCGACGTTGGTGGAATGTGTGACTTACCGGTTGGGCGACCACACCACCTCCGATGACGCCAGTCGTTACCGCGACGCCGAGGAACTGAGCGAGGCCTGGAAGCATGAGCCAATCGGTCGTCTGCAGCGATTTCTGCATGCGCAGGGGCTGTGGGACGAAGCCCAGGAACAGCAACTGCAGCGTCAGTTGAATGAACAGATCAGCGCGGCGGTGGAGCAGTTCCGCAGTCTGCCCGAGGCCGATCCGGGTGCTGCCTTCGACCATCTGTTTGCCGAGCTGCCGGCCGGTTACCAGCAGCAGCGGAATGCATTGCTGATCCGGGCGGCAGCCCAGGGAGGGTCGGGCCATGACTGAACGTAAAACCCTCTGCATGGTAGAGGCCATCAATATGGCGCTGCACCGGGCCATGGCCGATGACCCGGACGTGGTGGTGCTGGGCGAAGACGTCGGCCCCAATGGCGGCGTGTTCCGCGCCACGGTGGGACTGCATGAGCGCTTCGGCTTCCGGCGGGTGATGGATACGCCGTTGGCCGAGACGCTGATCACCGGGATTGCCGTGGGCATGGCCGCCCAGGGCCTGAAGCCGGTGGCGGAAATCCAGTTCATGGGGTTCATCTACGCCGGCATGGAGCATCTGATCTCCCACGCCAGTCGCCTGCGCAGCCGTACCCGCGGCCGGCTGAGTTGCCCCATGGTCATGCGCACACCCCATGGCGGCGGCATTCACGCACCGGAGCACCACGGCGAAAGCACCGAGGCGCTGCTGGCGCACATACCGGGTCTGCGCGTGGTGGTGCCGTCCTCGCCCCGGCGTGCCTATGGACTGTTGCTGGCGGCCATCGCCGACCCTGATCCGGTGATCTTTCTCGAACCGTCGCGACTGTACCGCTCGGTGCAACAGCAGGTCGAGGATGATGGCCAGCCATTGCCCTTGGATACCTGCTTTACCTTGCGCGAAGGAGCAGACCTGACGCTGGTCAGCTGGGGCGCGGCACTGAAGGAGACCCTGGAAACCGCCAACCGGCTGGCCGAGGAGGGCATCAGCTGCGAGGTCATCGATGTCGCCACGCTCAAGCCGCTGGACAGCGCCACCATCCTTGCCTCGGTCGGCAAGACCGGCCGCTGCGTTATTGTCCATGAAGCGGCACGCAGTTACGGTCCAGGCGCAGAGATTGCCGCGCTGGTGCAGGAGCAGCTGTTCTACAGCCTGCGTGCGCCGGTACAGCGGGTCACCGGATTCGACTGCGTGATTCCCTACGCCCGGCAGGAGATGGCCTGGCTACCGGATGTGGAGAGTATCTATCAGGCCTGTCAGCAGGTCATGCGGGGGGACGACCAATGAAACAGTTCAAATTGCCTGATCTGGGAGAGGGACTGCAGGAAGCTGAAATCGTCGAATGGCACGTCACCGCAGGTGAGGCGGTGGAGGTGGACCAGCTGCTGGTCTCGGTGGAAACCGCCAAGGCTATCGTCGAGGTACCCTCGCCGCGAGCGGGTGTGGTCAGTCGCTGCTTTGGCGCGCCGGGTGATCTGCTGCACGTGGGCGAACCGCTGGTGGAGTTTGAAGGCGAGGGCGAAGACAGCGGTACTGTGGTGGGTGATCTGGGACGTGCCAGCGGCAGCAGTGATCTGGCTGCCGACGATTTCATCATCGGCGCTGCCGCCTCCAGCCGTCAGGCACAGCCGCAAGCGGTAATGCCCGCAGCGCGCAAACTGGCCGAACGCGAGGGCATCGAGCTGGCCCAGCTCAAGGGCAGCGGCCCCGGTGGGCTGGTGACTACTGCCGATGTGCAGCAGGCCGCCGATGCCTTGCCGACCACGGGCGAGGCGCTGCGCAGCGTGCGACGCACCATGGCCAAGAACATGGCGCGAGCCCATGCCGAGGTGGCGCCGGTGACCATCGTCGAGGATGCCGATCTGCATCAATGGGCTGCCGGCGCGCGCGACCCCATGGTGCGCCTGGCGCGGGCCATTGCCCGGGCCTGCGCAGCGCAGCCGGCGCTGAACGTTGCCTTCGACGGCAAGCGGCTGAGCGTCAGACAGCATGACAGTGTCGATCTGGGTGTGGCAGTGGATACGCCAGATGGCTTGTTCGTTCCGGTCCTGCGCGACGTTGCCAACCGTGATGCGGAGGATCTGCGTGAGGGGCTGGCGCGGCTGCGTGCGGATGTCAGCAACCGCTCGATACCGCCGAGCGAGCTGATGGGCGCGACCATCACCCTGTCCAACTACGGCACCCTGTTCGGACGCTATGCCAGCCCGGTGATCATGCCGCCGCAGGTGGCGATCATCGGTGCCGGGGTAATTCGGGATCAGGTGGTGGCGCACCAGGGGCAGGTGGCGGTGCATCCGATATTACCGCTGTCATTGACCGTGGATCACCGTGCGGTCACCGGCGGTGAGGCAGCACGTTTTCTCAAAGTGCTGGTGGAAGATCTGCAGACGGCGGATTAGTTGGCGGTAATGGCAAAAATTGATCTCGGCCAAGAAACGCAACGCAGTATTCCTCTACACTGATGTGGTCGGCGGCGGCAGGTGCCCGCTGCCGGCTGACATTCATCTGCCATACGAGATCTGCTGGTGCATAAACGGCTGTCGACATTGAGTATCTGGCTTGGCCTGTTCGCCATGCTGATGATCCATGTCGGCCCGTTGTATTCGGCGCTGCAGATGGCGTCAGCCGCGGCCGATGCCTCCGGCGAACCGCATCAACATGTCGAGCATGGCCTGGCGACCGCCGCTCACGGTCATCATGGCCAGGCGTCGGTCAGCGAGCCGGCCTGGTTGTCGGCGCTGGAGCTTTGCGGCTATTGCGAGCTGCTGACGCTCAACCCACCGCTGGCGCTGTCCCTCCAGCTCATCCTGCCCCGGCACCAGCCGGAGCAATTTCTGCGATTGCCCGACGCACCGCTGCTGTTGGCCGTACGCCACAGCGGTGGCCATGCCCGCGCGCCCCCTTTTATCGCCTGATCCATCGCCTGTTATTCCCATCCGCCTGGCTCTGCCAGCGCGGTGTATCTGATCGATCTCGAGATAATTGCCCATGTCGCAACCTGTTTTCGTGCGTACCTTTCTGTCCCTGGCTGTCCTCGGCCTGCCCATCACGGCGCTGGCTGAAGCCGATCACAGTCACCATCAACAGGCGGATTCGCTGGCGCTGCCGCCACGTGTCATCACTGCGGTCCAGCAAGATTCGCCGCTGACCATCATCACCAATCCGAAGCAGGCGCGGCAGCCGATTCCGGCCAGTGATGCCGCGGATTACCTGAAAACCATCCCCGGTTTCTCCGCCGTGCGTGGTGGCGGCAGCAACAGTGATCCGGTATTGCGGGGCATGTTCGGCTCGCGGCTGAAGCTGCTGACCAATGGCGGCGAAATGCTCGGTGCCTGTCCCTCGCGCATGGACGCTCCGTCGTCCTATATCGCGCCGCAGAACTTCGACCAGCTGACGGTTATCAAGGGCCCGCAAAGCGTCGCCTGGGGGCCGGGTGCGTCGGCGGGTACCATCCGGTTCGATCGCCTGCCCGAGAGCTTTGACGAACCGGGTAGCCGGCTGGATGCCAGTGTGGTGGCCGGCTCCAACACGCGCAGGGATATGCAGATGGATGGCGCCATTGGTAGCCGGGAGGGCTATCTGCGTCTGAGTGGTAACCGTTCCCGCTCTGGTGATTACCAGGACGGCAATGGCGATCGCGTGCCCTCGCGGTGGAACAAGTGGAACACCGACCTGGCGCTGGGTTGGACGCCGGACGATGACACCCTGCTGGAACTGAGCGTTGGTGCCGGTGATGGTGAAGCACGCTACGCCGGGCGCGGCATGGACGGCTCGCAATTCGAGCGCGAAAGTCTGGGGCTGCGCTTCGAGAAGCAGTTTCAGGGCGGCGCCCTGCAGGAGCTGGAGGCGCAGGTGTATTACAACTATGCAGACCATGTGATGGATGACTACAGCCTACGGGTACCTACCGGTATGGGCGCAGTCAACGTCGATCGGCGCACCCTGGGCGCCCGGCTGGGCGCTACCTGGGTCTGGGATGACCTGGAGTTGTTGGTTGGGGCTGACGCTCAGCGCAACACCCATCGCACCCGCAAAGATCATATGGGCATGGACACTTATCAGCACCAGCCATGGCTCAAGGATGCCAGCTTCAGCCAGATAGGCGTGTTTTCCGAGCTGACTTGGACGCTGCAGGAAGATCAGCGACTGATCAGCGGGTTGCGGCTGGATCAGCACCATGTCGAGGATTTTCGCGCTACCGTCAGCGGCGGCATGATGGGTATGCCGACACCCAACCCCACCGCCGGCGATACGCGTCGGGAAACCCTGCCGGCGGCCTTTATGCGGCTGGAGCAGGATCTGTCCAGTCTGCCGGCCACTGCCTATGTTGGCCTTGGTCATGTGCAGCGCTTCCCCGACTACTGGGAGTTGTTCTCGCCCAGGCAGGCGGTCGGTGCGGTGAATGCCTTTGATGGCATCGATCCGGAGCGCACCACCCAGTTGGATGTCGGGCTGCAGTACCAGCGCGACGGTATGGAAGCCTGGGTGTCCGGCTATGCGGGCATGGTCGACGACTTCATTCTGTTCGACTACACCGGCATGGGCGGCATCAGCAGTGCAGAGAATATCGATGCTCATATCATGGGTGCCGAAGCCGGTATCGCACTGGAGGTGACCGACAACTGGCAAACGGAAACCAGTCTGGCCTGGGCCTGGGGTCGCAACCGCAGTGACGGTGAGGCGTTACCCCAGATGCCGCCGTTGGAGGCGCGTTTCAACCTGACCTATGCGCGGGACAACTGGAGCGCTGGTGCCCTGTGGCGGGTAGTGGCAGCGCAAAGCCGCACCGCTGATGGCAAGGGTAACGTCACCAGCAAGGACTTCGGTGATGCGGCGGGGTTCGGGGTGTTGTCGCTCAACGCCGCCTACCGCTTCAGTGCCGAAGTGACGGGTAGTGTCGGGGTGGATAACCTGCTGGACAAGGCCTATGCCGAGCACCTCAACCTGGCCGGTAACGGCAGTTTCGGTTTTCCGGCTGAGACACGGATCAACGAGCCGGGTCGTACCCTGTGGGCCAAGCTGGATTTCAGTTTCTGATCATTGCCAGTGATCCGGTCGGCGCTCCTGCCAAACATCTACTTTAGCCAGTTGCACATGCTTGTGTAGGAGGCCCGCCCCGGGGCGACGCTGGCCGCAAGGCCAGCCAATATCTGCGGGTACAGAGTCGGCCGGCAAACCCCGGGGCGATCACCTCAGTAGAACACCACCAACAGCGCGATACCCAGAATGATCCGGTAGATCACGAACGGCTGCATGCCGATGCGTTTGATGAACACCAGGAAATAGTGGATGCACAGGAAGGCGCTGACGGCGGACACCAGCACACCCAGGGCCATGGCACCCCAGTCCACTGCTATCTGAGCCTCGACCAGATCCTTGGTCTTCAGCAGGCACGCCAGCAGGATCACCGGGATCGACAGCAGGAAGGAAAAGCGTGAAGCGGCTTCGCGGCTCAGACCCAGCATGAGTGCCGCGGTAATGGTGATGCCGGCGCGGGAGGTGCCGGGAACCAGCGCCAATGCCTGGGCACAGCCGATGATCAGCACATCCTTCCAGGTCATCTGGCTTTCGGTGCGCGAACCACGAAAACGCCAGTCCGCCCAGCCGAGCAACAACCCAAAAAACACCAGACCCATTGCCAGATAGAAAGGCGAGCGCAGATACAGCTCGATCTGATCCTTGAACGCCAGTCCTGCCAGTCCGACCGGGATGGTGGCAAAGAGCACGCCCCAGGCGAGACGGGCATCGTCATCCGGCTTGCGGGTGACCAGGGACTGGGACCAGCTGGCAGTCATCTTGATCAGATCACGGCGGAAATACAGCAGCACGGCAAACAGACTGCCGAAGTGCAATGCGACGTCGAATGCCAACCCCTGATCCGGCCAGCCCGTGAGGGCGGGTACCAGGATCAGGTGGGCCGAGCTGGAGACCGGAAGAAATTCGGTCAGGCCCTGGAGCAGGGCCAGAATCACTACTTGCAACCAATCCATCTGTACTGCGCTCCGTGGTCAGGGAGAAAGTGAGGCTGAATAAGCGCGCAAGTAAACCATGAACTGACCGGCTGGGCGAATATTTACATGCCCTGTTCAGCGTTCTGTCAGGTGGCTGGCAGATAACGCAGCAGCAACGCTTTATTGGCATCGATACCGTCTGGCTTGGGAATGCGCACCACATGCCCGGTACCCGGCGCGATATCGGTCGGTTGCCCGTGGCGATCCAGCAGTGAATTCAAAGCGAAACTGTGATTGCCCGAGGGGGTCATTAGTTCCAGCTGGTCTCCCACACAGAAGCGATTCTTGACCTCGATGCTGAGCCACTCCCCCAGATCTTCCAGCACTTCCCCGACAAACTGATGACGCAGCATGCGCGAATTGCCCTGCTCATAGTTCTGGTAGACCCCCGGCGGGTGGCGACGGTAGAAGCCCTCGGTGTAGCCACGGTTGGCCAGGCTTTCCAGGTCGTCCATCAGCGCCATGTCGAAGGGGCGACCGGCGATGGCATCATCAATCGCCTGGCGGTAGGTCTGCACGGTGCGAGCGACATAGAAATGCGACTTGGTGCGGCCCTCGATCTTCAATGAGTGCATGCCCATGTCGACGAAGCGTTGCACATGCTGCACCGCCCGCAGATCCTTGGAGTTCATGATGTAGGTGCCGTGCTCATCTTCCTCGATCGCCATCAGCTCGTCCGGCTTGTCACTCTGGCTGAGCAGATGGACCTTCTGGGCAGGCACTTCTCGGACTACCGGCTCGACATTGCCTTCGGCCGTCTCCTGGGCCGGCTGCAGATCGTATTTCCAGCGGCAGGAGTTGGTGCAGGCACCCTGGTTGGCGTCGCGGTGGTTGAAGTAACCGGACAGCAGGCAGCGCCCGGAATAGGCGATGCACAGTGCGCCATGCACGAACACCTCCAGTTCCATGTCGGGACACTGGCGACGAATCTCCTCCAGCTCGTCCAGCGACAGTTCACGGGACAGGATCACCCGTTCCAGTCCCTGCTGCTGCCAGAACTTCACGGTGGCCCAGTTGGTGGCATTGGCCTGCACCGACAGATGCACCGGCATATGGGGCCAGCGTTCGCGTACCAGCATGATCAGACCGGGATCGGACATGATCAGCGCATCGGGTCCCATGGCGACGATCTCTTCCAGATCCCGGGCATAGGTCGCTACCTTGCTGTTGTGTGCGGCGATATTGCTCGCCAGATAGAACTTCTTGCCCAGAGCATGCGCCTCGGCAATCCCTTCGGCGAGTACTGCGGGGTTATGGAAATCATTTTCGCGTACACGCAGGCTGTAGCGCGGCTGACCGGCATAGACTGCATCGGCGCCGTAGGCGAAGGCGTAGCGCATGGCTTTGAGGGTGCCGGCGGGGGCCAGCAGTTCGGGGGCTTGGGGCATGGGTGATCCTGTTTACAAGACAAGAAAAGCGGGGAGGATACGCTCCTGTCTTTTGGCAGACATTGATCAGGATCAGCTACGTCCAAATTGGGCAGGCAATAAAAAACCCGGCCACCAGGGCCGGGTTTCTATAGCGCAAGGCAATGCTTACAGCTTGCCTTCCAGCTCAGGTACCGCTTCAAACAGATCTGCGACCAGACCGTAATCAGCCACCTGGAAGATCGGCGCTTCTTCGTCCTTGTTGATCGCAACGATCACCTTGGAGTCTTTCATGCCGGCCAGATGC
>JASJKW010000031.1:0-5230 GCA_037621305.1 Pseudomonas sp. | reverse complement strand
CAGCATGCGGTCGGCTTCATCGAGGATCAGCACTTCAACCAGATCCAGATGCACCTCACCGCGGTTGCAGAAGTCCAGCAGACGGCCTGGGGTTGCCACCAGAATGTCGCAGTAGTTCTTTTCCAGCTGCTTGAGCTGTTTGTCGTAATCCATACCGCCGACAAAGCCCATGACGTTCAGGCCACAGTGCTTGGTCAGGCCCTCGGCGTCACTGGCAATCTGCATCACCAGTTCGCGGGTCGGGGCGATGATGAGTGCGCGCGGCTCACCCATGAAACGCTCATCCGGTGCCGGGGTTTCCAGCAGCTGGGTGACGGTCGAGATGAGGAAGGCGGCAGTCTTGCCGGTCCCGGTCTGGGCGCGGCCAATGGCATCGTGGCCGAGCAGGGTGTTGCCCAGTACTTCGGCCTGGATCGGCGTGCAATAGCTGAAGCCCTGATCCTGAATGGCGCGCATCAGGCTGTCGGGCAGCGGGAAGTCATGGAAGCGTGTCTTGCCTTCTGCTGGCTCGACGGCGAAGTCGGCGATGGACCACGGCTTGGCCGGCGGCGGTGTGGGCCGCGGTTTAGCCTGGCGGGTGCGCTTGGGCCGCGCTTCCCTGGTGTCCTCTCGGGCGGCTGTCGGCGGCACCGGTGCAGTGGTGCTCCGGGTAACCGGAGCAGCGACTGGCTCGATGTGCGTCTCGTGATGCGGCGCGGGCGTCTTGCCGGGCTTGAACAGTTTTTTCAGTGCTTTGAGCACAATATTCTCTCGATTGGGTATGAATAATCATCGAGCAGTGTAAAGCAACCCAGGCGGTTAGCGAAGACCCAGTCGGCTGACCAGCCAGGCGCGTATTTCGGTGATCTCCTGCGGGCATACTTCGTGGGCCATGGGGTAGGCGTGCCAGTGGGTGGTGTGCCCGGCGTCACGCAGCAGGTCATGGGCGCGCCGGCCCATTTCCGGTTGCAGGATGTCGTCGTGCAGACCGTGGGCAAAGAAGGCGTCCAATGTCGGACCCTGATGCTCGCTCAGCAGCTGCTCAAGGGTGGGGCCATAGGTCGACAGCGCCATGATGCCGCCCAGCGACAGGCCACTTTCCAGAGCGGCGTGCATGATCACCGCGCCGCCCTGGGAAAACCCGGCCAGAATGATACGCTCGGCAGCGATGCCGCTGGCGATCTGCTCGTCGATCAGCGCCTGTACCATGGCGACCGATTCGGCCAGCTGTTCCATGTTCATGACCCGCTGCGGGGTGATCGTCAGAATGTCGAACCAGCAGGGCATGGGATAGCCGCCGTTGATGGTCACCGGGCGAGTGGGAGCCTGGGGGAAAGCGAAACGCACACGATGATCAGCCGGTAGTTGCAGCGCCTTGACCACGGGAACAAAGTCATAGCGATCCGCGCCCAGGCCATGCAGCCAGATGACGCAGGCATCAGCCGGCTGGGGTGATTCAATGATCAGGGGTTGGTTCGACATGCTTTATCCTCAGGCGCGCGACATGAATTTGCCGGTTTCGGTGTGGACGCGCACCACTTCGCCGGTTTCCAGGTATTCGGGAATCTGGATTTCCAGACCGCTGGCAAAACGGGCGGTCTTGGTACGTGCGCTGGCGGATGATCCCTTGATCGCCGGCGGTGTTTCTTCAATGGCCATTTCCACTACGGCCGGCAGCTCGATGCCTACCAGGTTGCCTTCCACCAGCAGCCCATAGACACCCTGGATACCATCGTGCAGATAGGGGATCTGCTCTTCGAGGGCGTCTTCATTCAGGGTGAATTGGGAATAGTCTTCATTGTCCATGAAGGTGTAGCCGTCAGCATCCAGATAGAGGAACTGCACCGCGCGCTTCTGAAAATCGATGGGAGTGAGGAAGTCATCGCCGGTCAGGCTCTGATCGAGCTTCTGTTTGGTCTGCACATGGTTGAAGCGCACCTTGTACAGCGTGGTGCCGCTGCGCGAGGAGGGGCTCTTCACATCGATCTGCGACACGATATAGGGCTGGTTGTTGATCTGAACGATCTGGCCTTTCTTCAGTTCGGCGGCTTTTGGCATTGTGCTGACTCGATCACGGGGAGAAAAGCGCTATTGTGCGTTCCTCTCCCATCGCCGCGCAAGCTGCGCACTTCACTCTCTTTGGCTGCTGACCAGACGTTGCAGTCCCTCGCTGTTGATCAGATTGACATCCATCTGCCGGGAAGCGATTTCAATACCGTTTTCGGCAAACAGGCGATCAATCTCGCGGTTGGTTTCATCGATGGCGGCGTTGCGGTCGATCAGCTGGCGCACATGCATGCGCAGCTCGTGCTCCAGCCGGTGGTCATTGAAGTCGAGAAAGAACACCAGGGGTTCCGGATCATCCAGTACCCGTGGATTGTCTTGCGCTATCTGTAACAGCAGCTGGCGTACCAGCGCCACATCCGATCCGTTGGCGACGGCGACTTTCACAGTGACCCGGGTGATGGTGTCGGACAGTGACCAGTTGATCAGATGCTCGGTGACGAAGGTCTTGTTCGGGACGATGATTTCCTTGCGGTCGAAATCGGTGATGGTGGTGGCGCGGATGCGGATGCGGTTGACCGTGCCCGACAGATTGCCGATGGTCACCACATCACCGATGCGCACCGGGCGCTCGAACAAGATGATCAGCCCCGAGACGAAGTTGGCGAAGATTTCCTGCAGGCCGAAACCCAGGCCGACACTGAGCGCTGCCACCAGCCATTGCAACTTGTTCCAGCTGACCCCGAGGGTCGCCAGACAACTGATGATACCGACACTGATGATGATATAGCTGAGCAGTGTGGTGATGGCGTAGCTGCTGCCCTGACGCAGTTCCATGCGCGACAGCACCAGTATTTCCAGTAGCCCCGGCAGGTTGCGCGCCAGGGTGATGGTCAGCCCCACGACGATGATTGCACCCAGCAGGTCGCCAGCGCTCAATGGCTTCATCAGCGGGTTGTCGGCAGTGCCGCTGTTGTATTCCCACAGGGTGATGGATTCCAGATAGGAAGCCGCGCTGATCAGGTCAGCCCAGATCAGGTAGACCAGCACGCTGAAGAGTATCAGCAGGGCCAGCCGCCCCAACCGCAGTGACTGCTGATTGATCTGTTCCAGTTTAAGTTCAGGTATCTCCAGCGGTGTGTCGTTCTCGGTGTCATTAGCCTGTTCTTCCGCCTGGCGCTTGCTGATTGCCCGCTGATAGGCGAGGTGCCGGCTGGCCACGCGCAAATTGCGCACTACGATGCCCTGCAGCAGCATCCAGGCGGTGATCAGGTACAAGGTATCGACCATCCGATCCGCCAGACGGATGGCGGTGTAGTGGTAACCCCAGATGGTCATGCCCGCCAGCACCAGGGGCGCCAGGATCAGGATCAGCGAAGCAACTGAATGGAATATCCGCGAGTTGTTCAATGGCTCGCTCTGGCGCATGAGACGGCCGACCAGCACGCTGAACAGGCACAGGGTGGTGATCATGATCAGCCGGCCCAACACGTCCCGGTCCAGATGCTCCGGATTGGTGGTGCCCAGACTGATGATCAGCACCATCGGCAAGAGCACCCAGGCCAGGCGCCGAATCAATCTGCGCATGCGCGAGACCTTGGTCGCGGGCCAGCGGAAATGCAGGATGGTGATGCCCTGGGGATCGAATAGCCGATACAGCAGATGCAGCACGAACCAACTCACTGACAGGTGCAGCAGCGCCTGACCGAGCGTGGGCATGGCCGGTGTATCGCCATAGCACAGGCCGAAGCCGGCACCGGCCAGCAGTACGGGTATCGGTAATACCCAGACCGCTGTCAGCAGCAGTGCGAGGGGAGTGGTGCGCTGGCTGTCGAGACGATAGTGACCGACCTCGTCATGGAGTTGCTGCAGGCGCATGCGTAATCGCTTGCGCAGCAGCAAGGGGACGGCCGCCAGTGCCAGCAGCAGCGTCAGCCAGCCCGGGTTGTCCTTGAGCGTCAGCAACAGGCGCTGAGTTTGGGACAGGGGTTGCAGATCCTGCCACTGGGAGAGCATCTGCTTTGGCAGATTGATCAGCCAGGTACGGTTGATCGGCGGGTTGCTGGCTACCCAGAACAGCTGGTCATCGATAGTTTGCTGCAACTTGGTACTCAGTTGCTGCAGCTGGTTTTCGTTGATCTGCAGGGCGACGGCTTCTCCCAGCAAGGTGTTGATGTGGGTGCTGAGCTGCTCCACCAGGGTTACCCGGCTGCGAATCAGTTGCAGCAGATCCTCGCGGAGGGCCTCCCGCTGTTCCTCCGGCAACTGATTGAGCAGCCGCAGGAGGTAGCCATCCTCGTTGCGCAGTTGCTCGCGCAGCTGATTGATCTCGAACTGGCGCAGCCGCATATTCGCTACTGAGTCGGGCAATGTCCGGTCAATCCGAACAACCGGCAGCGCCTGCTTTTCCTGGTGCAGTATGCGCGATAGCAGCAGACTGCCTTCCAGCACGCTGATTTGCTGATCCAGTGCACTTTCCAGTTGTGTGAGGTAATCGACCTGTTGGGTCGTCCGGATATTGCGGCGTGACAGGCTGCTGATGCGATTGGAGGATTCCAGCAGTTCTTCACTGATCTGCTGATTGATCAGGCTCTGTTCGTGCAGCAGTTGGTGATTGCTGATCTGCGTTGATTCGGCGGTGGTATCGCTGATCACCTGCTCTGACAGGCTGCGTCTTTTTTCATCCAGAACGTCCTGTAATACATTGATTTTTTTGTCGATATTGCCAAGTTCAGCGAGCAGTAGACGACGCTTTTCATTGGCCAGTTCGAGCAGCGTATTGTTAGCTGACAACTGTTGGCGCAGCAGCGAGTTGGACTGTTCCAGCTGAGATAGCTCGGCTTGCATGGCTGCTTCCCGCGCACTATTCAACTGGCTCTGCGGCTGACGCTGCAGTTGGCGAAGCTGCTCATTGAGTTCATTGGCGCGTGACTGGTTGGCGGAGATCCGGCTCTGAGTCTTCTCCGGGCGGGTTTCGGCTGAGATCAGCTCGCTGTTGACTGCGGTCAGTTCGTTCTGCCAGTCATACATGATGGCCACCTGGTCGCCCAGGGTGGCGTCCAGCGCCTGCAGCATGCTGGGCGCAAAACGTTGGCGCAGCTGCTCTTCATTCACCGGCTCGAGGGTCTGTATCTCCTGACGCAGCTGGCGTAATTCTTCAGGGGCGTTGTCGAGTGTCGATTGCAGCTCGGCCTGTTGCTTGCGTAGCGATTCGGTCCGTTGCAGCGCCGTCAGCGTCTGCTCCCAG
>JASJKW010000030.1:0-2641 GCA_037621305.1 Pseudomonas sp. | reverse complement strand
CCTCGGCGCTGATCTCGCCTTGCAGGCGGGCTACGTCGATTTCCTGTTTTAGCAGTACCAGTACCTTCTGCATGCGGCGCAGCACGGGAACAGTATCGAGTACATCCTGCAGCTCGCTGCCCTTGGTCGAGGTCAGTGCGGCGGCAAAGTCCGACAGGGGGGAGGGTTGATTCGGACTGAATCTATTCAGGTAGTGCTTCAGCTCCTCGCTGTACAGTGGGTTCAGCGGCAGCAGTTCCTTGATCGAGTTGATCAGGGCCATGGCATAGGCGCGCACTTCATCGCGCTCATCGTTGGGAGAGTCAGCGTATTCCACTTCCACCAGATAGGGTGGCTTGCGGCTCAGCCAGCGGGTGATCCGCACTCGCGTCAGCCCCTGGGCGATGAACTGGATCTTGCCATCTTCCTTGACTGCCTGGTGAATCTTCACCGCGCAGCCGGTGTTTGGCAGCAGCTCCGGGTCGAGCGCACCGTCAGCCGGTAGCGGCTGGTCCACCCAGAACAGCGAAAGCGCGTGATGGGGCGTGCTGGCGACCCGCTCGATGGTCTCTGCCCATGGGTTTTCATTCACCACCACCGGCATGACCTGAGCTGGGAAGAACGGCCGGTTGGTGATGGGGAGCAGATACAGTTTGTTTGGCAGGCGTTGGTCTGGCACTGCCAGCCCGGTTCCGGGATGGTCGGCCTGCTCCTGCTCGATATAGTCCGGCACGGCGTCCTGATCAGTCATGAAACACCCTTATTTCAAATGTCGTTATACAGAGGTGGTGACTGCGACGGGGTATTTCAATGGTTGACTGATGTCCTCGCCCGCTTGTTGCCGGTATCAACAGGCTGGCGGGTGCCGTGAAGGGGTGCACCTGAGAGAAAAGGGCGCCCCTCGGGCTCAGCGCGCTTCGATGACTGCCAGCAGGAAACTGTACTCCTCGGCCAGCTCCTTCATTGATTGATAGCGTCCGCTGGCACCGCCATGGCCGGCGGTCATCTGGGTGCGCAGTAACAGTGGCCGATCATCGGTTTTGCTGTGCCGCAGCTTGGCCACCCATTTGGCGGCTTCCCAGTACTGCACGCGCATATCGTGGTAGCCAGCGGTAACGAACATGGCCGGATAGGCTTGTTCCGCGACTTGCTCGTAAGGCGCGTAAGACCTGATTCGCTCTGCCACTGCCGGTTCATTCGGATCGCCCCACTCTTCATACTCGCCGATAGTCAGCGGCAGCGCGGGGTTGTTCATGGTGTTCCAGACGTCGACAAAGGGCACATCGGCAACCGCGGCGGCGAACAGCTCCGGGCGTTGATTGATGACATTGCCGATCAATAGTCCGCCGGCGCTGCCGCCAGCGATGACGAGTTTGTTACTGTCGGTGTACTGCTTGTCGGTCAGGTGCTTGGCACAGGCGATGAAGTCGCTGAAGGTATTGTTCTTGTGTTCGAGCTTACCCTGTTGATACCAGGCTTCGCCCATATCGGCGCCGCCGCGCACGTGGGCGATGGCGAATACCCAGCCGCGGTCGAGCAATGACAGGCGCGCATGCGAGAACCACGGGTCCATGCTCGCGCCGTAGGCGCCATAGCCATATAGATAGAGTGGGGCTGGCGCCACCAGGCTGCTGGGCCGGCCCACCAGGCTGATCGGTATCTGCGTGCCATCCGGTGCGGTTGCCCACTCGCGACGCACCTCATAGTCATCGGCGCTGAAGGGGCCTTCAACCGGGGTTTCCTTCAGGGTGCTCTGACTACCGCTGGGCAGATGCAGTGCGCGCACCTGTGCGGGGCGATTCAGTGATTCGTAGCGTAACCGTATGTGCTCGCTGGCGTATTCCTCACCGCCTTGCACATGCAGGCTGTAGACCGCGTCCGGCATGCTGACATCATAGTGGTCGCCGGCTGCCGGGCGGACTTCCAGGCGGGTAAGGCCCGCTTCACGGTAATGCAGCAACAGTCCATGTTGTTGGACGCTGAAATCTTCCAGTGTGCGCTGTGGGTCGATATCCACCAGCAGCTCCCAATTGCGTCGCAGCGGGTGGTGAGGGTCAGTGCGATAGAGCGCAAAGTTCTCGCCGCGGTCATTACTGCGGATCAGCAGCCCGTCGGGACCATGGTCGACATGGTACTCATGTCCAGTGGTGCGTCGGTCAAGCAGTTGCCAGTCTCCGGCGGGTTGGTCGGCTGATACCACGCGCACTTCACTGGTGTTCTTGCTGTCGCTGGCAAGCACCAGCCATTGTTCCGAGCTGCTGCGGTAGGCGTGCAGATAGAAGCGTTGATCCGCTTCGTGATAGACGCGGACGGCGGGAGTTCCCAGCTGCAGACGCCATAGCGTGGCGGGACGTGAGGCTTCATCCATGCTGATGGCAAACAGGGTCACGCTGTCGTTGGCCCAGACCAGGCTGCCGTCGGCCTGATCCAGCGGTAGTTCGCTGATGTTGCCGCTGGCCAGGTGCTTGAGGTACAGACAATAGGTTTCATCACCCTGGCGGTCGAGGCTGTAGGCAAGCCATTGGTGATCGGGGCTTATGGCGAAATCGCCGAGCTGCAGAAAACCTTCTCCGGCCAGTTCATTCAGATCCAGCAGCAGCTCTTCCTGCGTCGGGTCGGTTGTCAGGCCATTATCAGCCGGGCGAGGGCAGCGGAAATAACG
>JASJKW010000029.1:0-3130 GCA_037621305.1 Pseudomonas sp. | reverse complement strand
ATGAAGGCCAGCGACATCAGGCCAGCAGTGATCATGCCGATGGCCGCGCCACGGAAGGGCGCGGGTACGTCGGCAATAGCCAGGCGCTCACGCAGACCTGCGAACAGGATCAGCACCATGGAAAAGCCCAGTGCCGCGCCCAGGCCAAAGGTGGCTGCCTTGAGAAAGGTCTGCTCGGCGCGATTGGTGATCAGCAATGCCACGCCCAATACCGCGCAGTTGGTGGTGATCAAGGGCAGAAAGATGCCCAGCACCCGGTACAGCAGCGGGCTGGTCTTGTGCACCACCATCTCGGTGAACTGCACCACGACGGCGATTACCAGAATGAAGGAAATGGTTCGCAGAAATTCCAGCTCGAAGGGCACCAGAATGTACTGGTAGGTCAGATAGCTGAGAATCGAGGCCAGCGTCAGCACGAAGGTGGTGGCCATGGACATGCCGATGGCGGTTTCCAGCTTGCCGGACACACCCATGAAGGGGCACAGCCCAAGAAACTGCACCAGCACGAAGTTGTTCACCAGGATGGTGCTGAGCAGGATCAGAATGAATTCAGTCATGGGTTTTCTCTTTGGTGCCTGGGCTCATGCTTTTCCCCTTCTTGCCGGCGCCCGGCGCGGCAGTGAAACTTCTCAGCTCACCCGCTGGCCCGGCTTGGCCCCGGCATCCGGACTCAGCAGATAGATTTCCTCTCCACCCGGTCCTGCTGCCAGCACCATGCCCTCCGACACCCCGAACTTCATCTTGCGTGCCGCCAGGTTGGCCACGTACAGCGTCAGCCGGCCTTCCAGTTTGCTCGGGTCCGGATAAGCGCTCTTGATGCCGGAGAACACGTTGCGGGTAGCGTCGCCGATGTTCAGTGTCAGACGCAGCAGTTTGTCCGCACCCTCGACGAACTCGGCCTTCTCGATCAAGGCGATGCGCAGGTCCACGGCGGCGAAGGTATTGAAGTCGATTTCCTTTGCCAGTGGATCCTTCTCCAGCTCGCCATTGCCGGCTGGTGCTGCGCCGGTATCGGTGGCGGCTGCGGCCAGGTCTTCCTTGGATGACTCGACCATGGCCTCGATCTTGGCTGGTTCAATACGGGTCAGCAGCGGTTTGAATGCGTTCAACGGGTGATCGCTCAGCATGCTGCCCAGATCATTCCAGCACAGCGGCTCGACATTCAGGAAGGCTTCGGCATCGGCGGCCAGGGTCGGCAGCACCGGCTTGAGCAGGATGACCAGTTGGCGGAACAAGTTGATGCCCAGCGAGCAGATTGCCTGCACCTCGTCCTGCTTGCCTTCCTGCTTGTTCAGCGCCCAGGGCGCCATGTCGGCAATCCAGGCATTGGCTTTGTCCGCCAGAGCCATGATCTCGCGCATGGCGCGGGAAAAATCGCGTTTTTCGTAGGCTTCGGCAATAGAGGGCGTGGCGCTGATAAAGGCGTCAGTCAGTTCCGGGGCCGGGTTGGCGGCGACTATCACGCCGGCGTTGCCCTTGTGGATGAAGCCGGCGCAGCGGCTGGCGATGTTGACCACCTTGCCGACCAGATCGGAATTGACCTTTTGCACGAAATCTTCCAGGTTCAGGTCCAGGTCTTCGACGCCGCGGCCCAGCTTGGCCGCGTAGTAGTAGCGCAGGTATTCCGGCGACAGATGGTCCAGATAGGTGCGGGCCTTGATGAAGGTGCCGCGGGATTTGGACATCTTCTGGCCATTGACGGTGAGATAGCCGTGCACGTTGACCGCGGTCGGCTTACGGAAGCCGGCACCTTCGAGCATCGCGGGCCAGAACAGCGTATGGAAGTTGATGATGTCCTTGCCGATGAAGTGATACAGCTCGGCGCTGGAATCCTTGCCCCAGAAAGTGTCGAAATCCAGCTCCGGGCGACGGGCGCAGAGGTTCTTGAAACTGGCCATATAGCCCACCGGCGCATCCAGCCAGACGTAGAAATACTTGCCCGGCTCACCGGGAATCTCGAAACCGAAGTAGGGCGCATCACGGCTGATGTCCCACTCCTGCAGGCCCGAGTCCAGCCATTCGGCGATCTTGTTGGCCACAGCGTCCTGCAGTGTGCCACTGCGGGTCCACTCTTTCAGCATGTCCTGGAAGTCAGGCAGTGCGAAGAAGAAATGCTTGGAATCCTTCAGCACCGGGGTGGCGCCGGAGATGGCCGAGCGTGGGTCCTTCAGCTCGGTGGGCTCGTAGGTGGCGCCGCACTTCTCGCAGTTGTCACCATACTGATCCTCGGCTGCACACTTGGGGCAGGTGCCCTTGATGAAACGGTCGGCCAGGAACATGCCCTTTTCCGGATCGAAATACTGGGTGACCGAGCGAGTGTTGATATGGCCGGCGGCCTTGAGCTTGCCATAGATCAGTTCGGACAGTTCGCGGTTCTCTTCCGAGTGGGTGGAGTGATAGTTATCGAAATCCACCAGAAAATCGGCGAAGTCGGCGGTGTGCTCCGCCTTGACGTTGTCGATCAACTGTTCTGGGGTGATGCCTTCCTTCTCGGCGCGCAACATGATTGCCGAGCCATGGGCGTCATCAGCGCAGACATACACGCACTGATTGCCACGCAGCTTCTGGAAGCGTACCCAGATATCGGTCTGAATGTATTCCAGCATATGCCCCAGATGGATCGAACCGTTGGCATAGGGCAGGGCGCTGGTAACGAGGATCTGACGGGAATTGGCGTTGCTGGACATGGGTGCTCGGCTTCTGTTGGGTAAACGGGTCAAAGCCGGCAATTGTACCTGTTTGGGGGGAAGAGGTCATCAGGCTGAAGGGAAGGAGGCAGACCCCGGCGTACCGGGGCCTGCAGGTTCACGCTTTCTTGAAAATACCCAAAGCTCTGAGAATGAAGATGAGCAATACCGCGCCGGCTATCGAGATGATGAAGCGCATGATGGCACCGCCTTCGGCAAAGCCGATCAGCCCGGCGAGCCAGAAGCCCAGCATGGAACCGACAATACCGACGATAACGTTGGCAATCAGGCCCATCTGCTCATTGGTCTTCATGATGATGCTTGCCAGCCAGCCGACGATGCCACCGATGATCAGGGATACGATCCAGCTCATAGTCAATCTCCTACGGACGAATGTTGTGTCCATTCAGTAAAGCAGACAAGTGTGACGGTTGCTTGGAGTG
>JASJKW010000028.1:0-9314 GCA_037621305.1 Pseudomonas sp. | reverse complement strand
TCCAGTCTGGATACATCCAGGCGCATGGTGACCCCTTCGGTGCCCGGGTGCGTCTCTTCAACCAGACGCAAGGTCTCCTGCATGCCGGCTTCGTCCACATCCCCCAATACCAGCTTCATGCCCCGCGCTGCACAGCACAATGCCAGTTCACGACCCAGCCCGCTGCCGCCACCGGTGATCACTGCTACCTTGTTGTTAAAGTCCTGCATGCCTGAGCTCCCCTGTTGGTGCGCTGCTTGAAAGTAGGCAGCGCGATTTACCCGATGCACGGAGCATGCCGCGCGCAGGAGACTGCCGCCAGCGCTATGCGCCCGGTTGATCGGAGGACAGTAATCCGGTTTATAAAGAGCCCTGGAGTACCCGCATGTCCGTGAAAGCCCTGTCACTTCTGGCGCTGTTACTTACCGCGTGCGCCCACCCTCCGCTACAACCGCTGTCGGCGGACCTTGTACGGGTAACCCTGGACAGCGGCTCACGGGCCGATATGCGCGCCTATCGGCTGGATGGCAACCTGGTACGCCAGTTGCGTTTCCCGGATATTTCTCCGGGACGCCACGAGTTACAGGTGCGCTACCAGTTCGAGGTGCCGGGCGGAACGGGAGGGTCGGACCGGTTATCCGAGCCTCGCCGCCGCACCTGCATTCTTGGACTGCAGTGGGAGTTTGCCGCCGGAAAACACTACCGGGTGACGGCCTACCGCCTGGGTTGGAATCCGCTGGGCTGGCTGGAGAATGACGCAGGCGAGCGCTTGGTACGCGCCCGCGTCATACGCTGCGGCCTTGGAGTCTGAAGGTACCGGCGGCTGTCCACTGCACCAACCATTGCAGGGACTGCTCGGCTGGCAACGTCGGCCGGTACTCAGCTGCCAGCCAGCCCCGGTAACCGTGTTGAGATAGAGCGCCGAAGCCAGGGCATGGGTAAACCCTCCGAAACATCTTCAATGATTACTGTATAGCAGTTTGCCCGCCCGCTCGGTTCCAGTAAACTTGCGCCACGCCTCGCCCAGCCTCGACCACTGAGCGGGAGTCTTCCGCTATTGAACCGGAGCATCACATGTCGACTTTTCGCCGCCCGCTGGCCGTCCTGGCCGGTGCTTGCTTGACCATTGCCGCCAGTTTTTTGCCTGCCCACGCCGAAACCAAAGTACTGCGCGTGTCCGCCATTCCTGATGAAGCACCTACCGAACTACTGCGCAAATTCGAACCGCTGGGCGCCTATCTGCAGCAGGAGCTGGGCATGGAAGTGAAATTCCAGCCGGTATCCGACTACGCCGGTGTGGTTGAAGCGCTGGGGGCTGGTCGGCTGGATATGGCCTGGCTGGGCGGTTTTACCTTCGTCCAGGCACGACTGCGCACTGGCGATGCCATTCCCTTGGTGCAGCGCGAGCAGGATGAAGTGTTCACCAGCACCTTCATCACCGCCGATCCCGAGATCAATGATCACAAGGACCTGCAAGGCAAGAGCTTCGCCTTCGGCTCGGTGTCCTCGACCTCCGGTCACCTGATGCCGCGCTACTTCCTGATGCAGGACGGTATCAGCCCGGATGACGACTTCAGCCGCGTCGGCTTTTCCGGTGCCCATGACGCCACCGTCGCCTGGGTTGAAGCCGGCCGCGTGGACGCGGGCGTACTGAACACCTCGGTGTGGGAAAAACTGGTCGAGGAAAACAAGGTGAACACCGACAAGGTGCGCGTCTACAACACCACGCCGACCTACTTCGACTACAACTGGACAGTGCGCGGTGACCTGGATGCCCAGCTGGTACAGGACATCAAAGCCGCCTTCCTCAAACTGGACCCGGAAAACCCCGAGCACAAGGCGATCCTGGACCTGCAACGGGCTTCGCGCTTTGTGGAAACCACGGCCGACAACTACAAGGGCATCGAAGAGGCAGCCCGTTCCGCCGGCCTGCTGCAGTGAGCCTACAGCTTGAAGGCGTGGGGCTGACCCACGCCAATGGTTTTCAAGCCCTGCACGACATCGATCTGAGTATTACCCAAGGCGAACGGGTCGCCATCATCGGCCCGTCCGGTGCGGGCAAGACCAGTTTGTTGCGGCTGCTGGGTACCGGTCTTGAAGCCAGCGCCGGGCAGCTGCAACTGCTGAACGGCAATCCTGCTGTACTCAGGGGTCGCGCCCTGCGCCGGCTGCGCAGTCGCATCGGCCTGATTCACCAGAGCCCACCCTTGCCGCCGCGCCAGCGGGTGGTCACGGCAGTGTTGGCGGGCCGGCTGGGTCAATGGTCGCTGCTGCGCTCACTGGTCTCCCTGTGCTACCCACTGGATGCCGCCGGTGCCCGCGCCGCACTGGAGCCACTGGATATGCAGGACAAGCTGTTCACTCGCTGCGATCAGCTATCCGGTGGCCAGTTGCAGCGCGTCGGCATCGCCCGGGTACTGTACCAGCGCGCCGATCTGTTGCTGGCGGACGAACCTGTATCGGCCATGGACCCTGTCTTGGCCGACCATACCCTCAGTCTGCTGGGCAAGGTCGCCGCCGAACGCGGCATCAGCCTGGTTGCCAGCCTGCACGCGGTGGACCTGGCGCTACGGCATTTCCCCCGGATCATTGGTTTACGCGCCGGCCAGGTGCTGTTCGATCTGCCGGCCGAACGTGTCACTCAGGCTGAACTGGATCAGTTGTACAGCAATGACAGCTTCAGCGAGTCTGTCATGGACGCAGATCCAGCGTCGGTACTGCCAGCGGTTTCGGCAAAGGCACCACGCCGATGCACCTGAGCAGCACCCATCCCGGCGTGTCTGCCAGCTCACGCGATCCGGCCGCCCTGCCGCGGTTACTGCTGACAGCCCTGGCCCTGCTGTTGCTCTGGCCCGGTCTGGTATTGACCGAGTTCAACCCGGCAACGCTGGTTGATCCGCGCAACATCGATATCTTCTCGCGTTTTCTGGCGGGCTTCTGGCCACCGGACTTGTCGCCGCGGTTCCTCTCGCTGCTTGGCAAAGCCACCCTGGAAACCCTGGCCATGGCCACCGCCGGGCTGGCCCTGGCACTGCTGCTGGCAGTACCCCTGAGTCTGATTTCCACCCAGGCGTTGTCGGTGTCGGCGTTGTCACGAGGGCAACCAAGCCGTTTCGGCCAGCTACTGCGCTATCCGACGCGCCTGTTGTTGATCATCCTGCGCAGCATTCCGGAAATCGTCTGGGCCTTGCTGTTCGTGCGTGCGGTGGGGCTGGGGCCAACCGCCGGCGTATTGGCCATAGCCATTACCTACAGCGGCATGCTCGGCAAGGTCTATGCAGAAATCTATGAGTCAGTGGATCGCCGGCCAGCCCAGGCGCTGTTGCAGGCCGGCAGCTCACGGCTGGCGGCATTTTTCTACGGCATTCTGCCCGCCGCGGCCCAAGAGCTGACCTCCTACACGCTGTACCGCTGGGAATGCGCCATCCGCGCCTCGGTGATCATGGGCTTTGTCGGTGCCGGCGGGCTCGGCCAGATGATCGACCTGTCGATCCGCATGTTTGCCGGCGGCGAGGTGGTAACCATCCTGCTGACCTTCCTGGTGCTGGTACTTGCCGCTGATCAGCTCAGCAACCTGCTGCGACGGCGGCTGGCATGAAGCGTCATCTGGAGGTTCTGTTATGGGTTGGTCTGCTGCTGGCCGCGCTGGTCGCATCATTCAGCTGGTTGAAGCTGGACCTGGCGGCACTGTTTCGGGGTGACAGCCTGGAACAGATGAACAGCTATGCGCGCTCGTTCTTCCCGCCGGACAGCTCCCCCGGTTGGCTGCGCCAGATTGTTCACGGCGCACTGGAAACCCTGGCCATTTCCGCCATCGGCACCCTGCTGGCAGCACTGGCCGGCGCCGCGCTGAGTCTGTTGGCGGCCGGACGACTCGGCGCCGTGGCCAAGATGCTCGCTCGACTGCTGCTCAATGCCCTGCGCTCGGTTCCGGAACTGGTCTGGGCCGCACTCATGGTGCTGGCAGCCGGCCTCGGCCCCTTCGCCGGCACCCTGGCGCTGGCACTGCATACCGCTGGGGTATTAGGCCGGCTGTTTGCTGAAGCACTGGAAAACACCCCACCCGGCCCGACCCGTGCTTTGCGTGAGGCTGGCGCCGGCCCGGTCGCTGCTTTCTGTTACGGCACATTGCCAGGGGTATTGGCGCAATGGTTGAGTTACACCCTGTACCGCTGGGAAAACAATATCCGCATGGCTGCGGTGCTGGGCTTTGTCGGCGCCGGCGGCCTGGGCCAGATGCTCTATGTCACCCTCAGTCTGTTCCAGCAATCAAGAGCGTCCAGTGTGATCCTGGCGATGCTGGTGATGGTGTTGCTGGTGGACGCGCTGAGCGCCTGGCTGCGGCGGCGCTGGGGGTAATACCTTACCGCCCGTTCAATCCCGCTCCTGCATCAACACCCAGGGCCGGATCACCACCGCCCACAGGGTATCCGGGTTACGCTCCAGCCAGTCCGCCGCCTGCTCATCGGTCGCCACTGCCAGCTGCTTGTGCGCCATCCAGCTCTGTACTTTCTCGCTATCATCGTCGATGAATGCCTGAGCAACGACCACCAGATCCAATACGCGATCAACCACCAATAATTCACCACGGGCAAAATGCCGCTCCAGAGCATTCCATTCAATCTGAGCGGTGGCGCCGAGAATGGCGGCGTAGGTTTCGCTTGGCGCGGACATGATTTTCTACCTCACGGGAAATGGATGCTGCGCATGGTAACCATCACAGCGTCATATGCAATATCCAGATGAGGAACAGACCCTAAGGTATGGCCAGACGGCATCGCCTCCGCTACAGTTCAGCTACAACTCCAATAAAACAGTGAGCAACTGGCATGAAAAAGACACACCGTAAAGTCCTTTCTCAGTTCATCGCAATCACCGCTCTGGCCAGCGTCAGCAGTCTGACCCTCGCTGCCGAGACCATCAGGATAGCGCTCGCCGGTCCGGTCACCGGTGCCGTCGCACAGTATGGTGATATGCAGTTCACCGGCGCCAACATGGCTATCGACATGATCAACAAGGCTGGCGGCGTCAATGGCAGACAGCTGGAAGGTGTGATCTTCGATGATGCCTGCGATCCGAAACAGGCAGTTGCGGTGGCCAACCGCATCGTCAACGATGGCATCAGCTTCGTGGTGGGCCATCTCTGCTCCAGCTCTACCCAACCGGCCACCGACATCTACGAAGATGAAGGTATTCTGATGGTCACGCCGGCCGCGACCAGCCCGGATATCACCAGCCGTGGCTATAAACTGATCTTCCGCACCATTGGTCTGGACAGCCTGCAAGGCCCGACCGCCGGCAAGTTCATCGTCGAGAACATCAAGCCCGAAAAAGTTGCGGTCATTCATGACAAGCAGCAGTACGGCGAAGGTATCGCCACCGCCGTGCGCGACGTGTTGACCGACGCCGGTATCGATGTGCCGATCTTTGACGGCATTACCGCCGGCGACAAGAACTTTTCCGCACTGGTTGCACGTCTGCGCCAGGCGCAGGTGGATTTCGTCTATTTCGGCGGTTATCACCCCGAGCTGGGGCTGATTCTGCGCCAGGCGCGTGAGCAAGGTCTGGATGTCACTTTCATGGGACCTGAAGGCGTCGGCAACAGCGATATCAGCGCGATCGCGGGCGCGGCCGCCGAGGGCATGCTGGTAACCTTGCCCAAGGCCTTCGACGAGGATCCGGCCAACGCCCCATTGGTGGAAGCCTTCAAGGAGCGCAAGCAGGATCCACGCGGCCCCTTCGTCTTCCCATCCTACGCAGCCGTACAGGTGATTGCCGATGGCATACGCCTGGCTGAGAGCACCGATCCCACGGACGTCGCCGAGGCGCTGCGCAACAATACCTTTGACACTCCCACCGGCACGCTGGCCTTTGATGAAAAGGGCGATCTGAAGGACTTCAACTTCATTGTCTATGAGTGGCACGAAGACGGCACCAAGACCGCACTGAGCAAGTAACGCAATTCGGCGTCGGCGGTTGCCGCCGACGCCGAGCTCAAGGACGTATCAGAAGGGTCTGCTGCCATGCCCGACAGTTTCTATTATCTACTCCAGCAACTACTCAACGGCCTGACCGTCGGCAGTACCTATGCCTTGATCGCCATCGGCTACACCATGGTCTACGGCATCATCGGCATGATCAACTTCGCCCATGGCGAGGTGTACATGATTGGCAGCTACATCGCTTTCATCGTACTGGCTGCTCTCGCATTGATGGGTATCGAATCATTGCCACTGCTGATCATCGCTGCGCTGGTGGTGAGCATGGTAGTCACCAGCGCCTACGGCTACAGCATCGAGCGAGTCGCCTACCGGCCACTGCGCGGCGGTAACCGTCTGATCCCCCTGATTTCCGCGATCGGCATGTCGATATTCCTGCAGAACCTGGTGCGTCTGGCTCAGGGCTCACGGGACATCGCCATGCCCAATCTGGTCCGCGGCGGTATCGACATAGGCCCCGCTACCGGCTTTCACGCCACCTTGTCCTACATGCAGATCATCATCTTCGTGGTCACCCTGATCAGCATGACCCTGCTGACGCTGTTCATCACACGCTCGCGCATGGGTCGGGCCTGTCGTGCCTGCGCCGAAGACCTGAAAATGACCAACCTGCTGGGCATCAACACCAACAGCATCATTGCCCTGACGTTCATCATAGGTGCGGCACTGGCAGCCGTCGCCGGGGTACTGCTGGGCATGTACTACGGCGTAATCAATCCCCATATCGGCTTCATGGCCGGACTCAAGGCATTCACCGCAGCCGTGCTCGGCGGTATCGGCAGCATTCCCGGTGCGGTACTCGGCGGCCTGTTGCTGGGCGTGGCCGAGTCCATGACATCCGCCTATTTCAGCGCAGAATACAAGGACGTGGTGGCCTTCAGCTTGCTGATCCTGATCCTGCTGTTTCGCCCCAGCGGCATTCTCGGGCGTCCGGAGGTGGAAAAGGTATGATGCGCAATCTCAAACCGGCGCTGATCTCCGCTGTGGTTGTAATGGTACTCAGCGGCCTGCTGATGGGCGTGCGACTGAACCAGGAGGGCGTCAACCTGGTGCTGAGCGGTGCCGGGGCGGATGCGGCACTGAAAATTGCCGGCGCCACCCTGTTCATCTTCCTGTTCAACCTGTTCCGCGACCACCTGACAGCACTGTGGACCCGCGTCCCTGCCCTGCCTCGCACCCCAGCGGCGTTCGGCATCCTGGCCGCTCGACCGGCAGCACACAGGCTGGCCTGGTGTTTTCTGATCGCCGCGGCGCTGATCTGGCCGTTCTTCGGCAATCGCAGCAATATCGACATGGCTACCCTGGTGCTCATCTATGTGATGCTCGGTCTGGGGCTGAATATCGTGGTCGGTCTGGCCGGGCTGCTGGATCTTGGCTACGTCGGCTTCTACGCGGTGGGCGCCTATACCTATGCCTTGCTGTCGATGTATTTCGGTATTGGTTTCTGGACCGGGCTGGTTGCCGCCGGGGCCATGGCCGCGTTGTTCGGCTTTTTACTGGGTTTCCCGGTGCTGCGCCTGCGTGGCGATTACCTGGCTATCGTCACCCTGGGTTTTGGCGAGATCATCCGTATTCTGCTGAACAACCTCACCAGTCTGACCAATGGCCCCAACGGCATCGGCAGCATTCCCAAACCGGACCTGTTCGGCCTGGAGTTCAGCCGCCGTGCCAGCGAAGGCATGCAGACCTTCCATGAGTTCTTCGGTATTTCGTTCAACTCGGTACACCGGGTGATGTTCCTGTATTTCCTCGCCCTGTTGCTGGTACTGCTGACCCTGTTCGTCATTAATCGGCTGTTGCGCATGCCGGTGGGGCGCGCCTGGGAGGCAATGCGCGAGGACGAAGTTGCCTGCCGCTCACTGGGCATCAATCCCACCGCAGTCAAGCTCAACGCCTTTACCATCGGCGCCACGTTCGCCGGTTTCGCCGGGTGCTTCTTCGCCGCGCGCCAGGGCTTTATCAGCCCCGAATCCTTCACCTTCATCGAGTCGGCGATCATTCTGGCGATCGTCGTGCTCGGCGGCATGGGCTCGCAGCTGGGCGTGATTCTGGCTGCCATCATCATGACGCTGCTGCCTGAGGTGGCACGCCAGTTCGATGAGTATCGTATGTTGCTGTTCGGCTTGCTGATGGTGTTGATGATGATCTGGCGGCCCCAGGGGCTGCTGCCGATGAAGCGACCGCATATGGAGTTGCGCACATGACCGCCACGGCCCCGTTACTGGATGTATCAGGCCTGTGCATGCGCTTCGGCGGTCTGTTGGCAGTGGACCAAGTGGCGCTGCAGGTCGAGGAAGGCCAGATCGTCTCGCTGATCGGCCCCAATGGCGCTGGCAAGACCACTGTGTTCAACTGTCTGACCGGCTTCTACAAACCCAGCGCCGGCAACATCCGCTTCCGCGGTGCAGAAGTCAGCGGCATGCCCGGCTTCAAACTGGCGCGCATGGGTATGGTCCGCACCTTCCAGCATGTGCGGCTGTTCAAGCAGATGAGCGTGGTGGAGAACCTGCTGGTAGCCCAGCACCACCACATGAACACCAACATGCTCGCCGGATTATTGAAAACACCGGGCTTTCGCCGTAGCGAAAAGGAAGCCCTGGATCACGCTGCGCAGTGGCTGGAACGTACCGGCCTGATGGAGTTCGCCAACCGCACCGCGGGCACGCTGGCCTATGGTCAGCAGCGCCGTCTGGAAATCGCCCGCTGCATGGTCACCCGCCCTACCCTGTTGATGCTCGATGAGCCCGCCGCCGGCCTCAACCCCCGGGAAACAGCTGATCTTCAGACACTGATTGCAGAATTACGCAGTGAGCATGGCCTGACCATCCTGCTGATTGAGCATGACATGAAACTGGTCATGGGCATTTCCGACCATGTCGTGGTGATCAACCAGGGTTGCCCGCTGGCAGACGGCACCCCGGATGCGGTCTGCCGCAATCCGGATGTCATCAAAGCTTACCTGGGGGAAACCTGAACCATGCTGTCGTTCGATGAGGTCAATACTTTCTACGGCAAGATTCAGGCGCTGCATAACGTCAGCCTGCAGGTAGAGGCCGGTGAGATCGTCACCCTGATCGGCGCCAATGGCGCCGGCAAGACCACACTGCTGATGACCCTGTGCGGTGATCCTGCGCCCGCCAGCGGCAAGATTCTCTATAAGGGTGAGGAACTGGCGGGCATGGATACCTGCGACATCATGCGCCGGGACATCGCCATAGTGCCCGAAGGACGACGAGTGTTCGGCCGTCTGACCGTGGAAGAGAATCTGGCAATGGGCGCCTTCTTTCTCGATCGCGACCAGATACAACCCCAACTGGAAGCCACTCTAGCGTTATT
>JASJKW010000027.1:0-5434 GCA_037621305.1 Pseudomonas sp. | reverse complement strand
CAGCATTTCAAAGAAGGTGTGATGACGCGCCGTGTAGCCGACGTTTTCCAGGTCATTATGCTTGCCACCGGCCCGAACGCATTTCTGGCTGGTAGTGGCACGGGTGTAGGCTCGTTTTTCCAGCCCCAGGAAACAGTCTTTGAACTGGTTCATGCCGGCATTGGTAAACAGCAGGGTCGGGTCGTTTGCCGGCACCAGCGAACTGGAGGCGACTCGGGTATGCCCCTTCTCTTCAAAGAAGCGAAGGAAGGCTTCTCGGATCTCAGCGCTTTTCATAGGTCCCTTATCACGGATCAGGTCGGCCAGGCTCACGCCGGGCAAAGATAATCATTATATAGGCATAGCAAGACAGCGTGCATCATGCCACAGGTTCGATTCTGTCTATCGCTGCAATAGCAATCAGGTTCAGCGCAGCGCATAGGGGTCGACAACGCTCCCCGGCCCGCCGACCAGCGCCACGGCGCGCACTGGCGTACCAGCACGCAGGCGCAGCAACTCAGCCGTTTCCGGCGCCACTACCAGCGTGCCGGCAGCGACGCGCCCAGCAGCTGCGGTAATGCGGCAGGTTGCACGCTCGCGGTTGTGTATCAGCCAGGTCTGTGCGTCGTCACCAGGGGTGCCGGTTGCCAGTATCAGCTGCTGACTTTCATTGATGCTGCGAATCTGGTTACGCGGTGCCTCGATGGTGATACCCCCATCGAAAATATCGATATAGCCCTGATAATGCAGACCTTCCTCGGTGAGCATGGCCAGTGCAGGTTCCGAATCAGGGTGCACACGTGCGATGGCATCGCGTGCTTCCGGGCTGAGAAAACAGGTATAAAGCGGAAATTTCGGCATCATCTCGGCGATGAACGCCTTGCTGCCGATGCCGGAGAGGTAATCGGCACGGGCAAAATCCATACGGAAAAAGTGCCGACCAAGGCTGTCCCAGAACGGCGAGCGGCCCTGCCGATCGGACAACCCACGCAGTTCCGCCATCACCCGCGGTGAGAAGTCACTGGCGAACTCCGCCATATGAATGAACCGCGCCTTGGATAACAGACGCCCGTTCAGGCTGTGCCGATGAGGCACATTCAGGTACAGGGAGCACAGCGCCGCCGCACCGGTAAGATCATTATTCAGAAATAAGGTCGGCTGCTGCCGATAGACATTCAGCTCCCGGCTGGCAGTCACCGTCAGGCCAACCCGATAGCTGTACCATGGCTCGCGCATACCGGCGGCAGCAACAATACCGCTGGTACCCACCACCTGACCCTCGGCATCTTCCAGAACAAACAGATAGTCGGCATCGTCCTGTAGCAGATCACCAGCAAAACTGGCCGTCACCGTTTGCAGCCGCCGACCAAGCCGCTCTTCGCTGGCCGGCAGGCTGGTCATCCCCGAGCCGGCCTCCGAAGCCAGCTCAAGCAGGGCTGGCAAATCATCCATCCGCGCCGCG
This sequence comes from Pseudomonas sp., assembly GCA_037621305.1. GTDB lineage: Bacteria > Pseudomonadota > Gammaproteobacteria > Pseudomonadales > Pseudomonadaceae > Halopseudomonas. Next base: position 3,993 of record JASJKW010000027.1, on the reverse strand, counting down.
CGCACCAGCATATCAGGCACCTCTAATCAGTCTGAGCGCGTCACCTTCGGTGACTTTCAGCAGGTCAGCCATCCGAGCATCCAGCGTCAGCGGCTCGCCCGGGTGCCAGGCCAGATCACACAGACAGGCACGAAAATCCCGTATGCGCTCGTTGGCCACCAACCAGTTGCCGGTAACCGGACCCGGCTGACCTATGTGCACCCTCGCCACCTCACTGCCACGTACCGAGTTCAATTCGGCGGTCTTGGCCTGAACCACAGGACCACCATCGAAGATATCCACGTAATTTTCGGTCTCGAAGCCTTCCTGCATGAGGATGTCATAGACCATCTGCGATGCCGGCCGCACCTGGCCGATCGCCTCCTGCGCCGCATCCGGCAACATGGCCACATAGATCGGATAACCCGGCATCAGCTCGGCCAGCCTGCCCCGCCCATGGTTGCTGCCCAAGCGTTCAGCTTCACGATAGTCAACATCGAAGAAATGACGCCCCAGACCATCCCAGAACGGCGCATTACCCTGCTCATCACTGATTCCGGAAATTTCCACCGCGGTGGATTCGGCAAAGCGCTGCGGATGCGACGCCATGAACAGCAAGCGACCGCAGGCATTGAGCTTGAGGGTCGCGTAGTCCCCCTTCCAGGCTGAGTCCAGATAGAAACCGGTCAACAGGCTGTGACCGGTCAGGTCATGACACAACGACAGGACGTGCGTCCGGTTATGCAATCCCAGCTCATGGGAAGCATGAACGAAGATATCGTTGCGAAAGGAATGGAACGGCTGACTGAAACCAGCGGCTGACATGATGCTGCTGCATCCAGCCAGCCGACCGGTTTCCAGGTCTTCCAACACAAAGAAATAACGCTCTTCCCCGCTAAAGGTGACCGTCTCATCCATTGCCGCTTCAGTACCCTCGATGATCGTCGAGAGCTGCTCAACGTCGGCCGGCAGGGAGGTGATCCCCACCGGGCTGGCAATCGCCAGGCGCTCTATTTCAGGCAGATCGGCGAGGGTACACAGCCGCTGGATGAGCATGACAAACCTCCTGGGCTTATTTGGTCAGTCGCAGCAGAGCTGCACGCAACCGTCCGAGCGCTTCACGGATATCCGCTTCGGGGATGATCAGACTGGGCGCCAAGCGCACCACATCGGCACCTGCCTGCAACACCAGCAGCCCTTCTTCCTGCGCCAGCTTCATTACCTGACCGGCCTGACCATGCCAGCGCTCGGCGAGGACGGCACCAATCAACAACCCCTGACCGCGAATTTCCGAAAACACGCCGAGCTCGTCTGCCAATATGCGCAGGCCGGCGGTCAATTGAGCCTGACGCTCGCCGACACCGTCCAGCACCTGCGGCGTATTGATGATATCCAGCACCCGCTCTGCCACCGCGCAACCCAGAGGGTTACCGCCATAGGTACTGCCGTGGGTGCCGACACTGAGTGCAGGCGCAACCCGATCGGTGGTCAACATGGCCGCGATCGGGAAGCCGCCACCAATACCCTTGGCGCTGGTCAGAATATCCGGCGCGACGCCGCTGTGCATATAAGCGTACAGCTTGCCGGTACGGCCCATTCCGCTCTGGACTTCGTCGAAGATCAACAAGGCATTGTGCTTGTCACACAGCGCCCGCACGGCCTTCAGGTACTCGACGGATGCCGGAATAACCCCGCCCTCGCCCTGTACCGGCTCAACCACAACGGCACAGGTGCGCTCGGAAATCTGCGCTTCGAGCGCAGCGATATCATTATAGGGCACATGGCTGATACCGGTGATCGCCGGCCCAAAGCCTTGGGAATACTTTGGCTGGCCGCCGACACTGACAGTGAACAGCGTCCGACCGTGAAAGCTGTTACTGCAGGCGATGATCTCATGCTTGTCCGCGCCGGCATTGTCATGCGCCCAGCGCCGAGCCAGCTTGAACGCCGCCTCGTTAGCCTCGGCGCCGGAGTTGACGAACAGCACCTTGTCGGCAAAGGTCGCTGCCACCAGCTTGTCAGCCAGACGCAGCGCCGGCTCATTGGTCATAATGTTCGAGACGTGCCAGAGCTTCTGCGCCTGTTCGGTCAGCGCCTCTACCAATTGAGGATGCGCATGCCCCAGAGAGTTCACCGCAATGCCGCCAGCCAGATCGATGTATTCACGGCCCTGCTGATCCCACAGGCGCGAACCATCACCGCGCACCGGTACCATCTCCACGGGGGCGTAATTGGGCATCATCAACCGATCGAAATCGGCACGATTGACCTGCATTGACTGCGACATTCCTGCAACTCTCCTGTGTTCGCCTTGGGGGCGGATAATGAATGCGGCGCACCTGGCATGCCGACTTTATAGGGTGGCCCGACGATCCTGCGCCTGCAGAGCGCGATACTGGTTTCGTTCCTCGCGGGGAGTGATTCCGAAACCATTGCGGTAGGCGCTGGAAAAGTGCGGTCCTGATGAAAAACCGCAGGACAGACCGATCTGGATGATCGACTTGCTGGTCTGCTGCAGCATCTGTCGCGCCCGGTTCAGGCGCAACTCCAGATAATACTGTGACGGCACACTGTTCAGATACTGTTTGAAGATCCGTTCCAGCTGCCGCCGGGAAACACATACATGCCGGGCGATTTCATCGGTGGTCAGCGGTTCCTCGATATTCGATTCCATCAGGATCACTGCCTGGGTAAGCTTGGGATGCGTGCTGCCCAAACGGTTGCGCAAGGGCACCCGCTGCTGCTCGCCACCGTCGCGAACGCGCTCAACGTTGAGATCTTCGGCAATCAAGGCTGCCAGATCAGCACCGTGATGCTCACCGACCAAGGTCAGAAACAGGTCTGTGATGGCACAACCGCTGCTGCTCAGCCGCCCCTCATCCTGTTCGAACAGGCGCGTACCGGCCTGCACCATGGGGAAGCGTTCCTGAAACTCTTCCAGCATGCGCCAATGCACTGCGCATTTGCGGCCATCCAGCAAGCCGCCCATAGCCAGTGGAAAAACGCCCTCTTCAAGACCACCGAGGGTCACTCCATCACGCGCCAGAGAACGAAGCTGCAGGACCAGAGCGGGACTCAGCGAACCGGGCAGCCGATCCGCATCGGCCACCAGCCACAAATGCGACAGATCCTCCGGGGCACTACTCCAGCGCCGCGCCGGCAACTGCCAGCCTTCAGGTGACAGTATCGGCTGGTCGTCGAGGGTGTAGCAGTCCACCAGATAATGATCGGTCTCGGCCATGCGATTAGCCGAGCGCAGCACTGCCAGTGCCGGCATCATGAGTGCCGGATGACAGCCAGGCCACAGCAGAAATGCCATGCGACGCGACTCAGCTATCATCCGACGACCCGCCTGTGGCAGTAAACGCGCCCATGTTCCCGTCTGATCCCGTGATTCAAATTCAGTGCTGCATTGTGCCACATGCCGCGACCTGTGACACCGGAGGGCAGACGACAGAAATAAAAAAAAGGGAGACATCGCGACAATGTCTCCCTCCTATCAAACATCTCCCAGCGGGCACTCACACTGCAGGAGGGCCGCCCCGGCGCGACGCTGTCCGCAAGGCCAGCCAATATCAGCAAGCACGGAGTCGGCCGGCACCCCCCCTAGAGGCAGAGCGACACCTGGAAGCACTCAGTTTGCTGCACGACAACGCTCAATCAGTTTCCCCCCGCAGACATCTTCTTCACCGCCAATCGGGTCATCTCGTCATAGATAAGCTGCGGCTGAGCCTGCTTGATCGCCCAGGCCTCGCGGCCTTTTTCGTGGGGCAGGATCATGAAGGTGCCGGCGGTGCTTTCCCGGTAAATCAGATCGGCGATCTCCGTCGCGGAAATGGGCGAGCTGTCCAGCAGCTTGGCGATATCCTCTTTCGACTCACTGCTCGGCCCACGGAAGGAACTCAGCAGATTGGTCTGAAAGAAAGATGGGCAAACCACATTGACCTGCACACCCTTGGGCTGCAGCTCGCACAGCAGACTTTCCGACAACGCCACAACACCAGCCTTGGCCAC
>JASJKW010000026.1:0-5944 GCA_037621305.1 Pseudomonas sp. | reverse complement strand
GCTCGGGCCAAGGCTGTGATCGCCTGGAATCCTGCTACCCATGAAGTGCGTTCGGGGCAGGTGGAGGCGGGGGATGGTTTCGAGTACTGGTTGCTCAAGTTTGATGGTGTGTCGGGTAACCGCGACCGGGAGCTGGACGACCCGCAGGGTTACGGTGCCATCGAGTATGCCTACTATCTGATGGCGCAGGCTGCTGGTATCGCCATGAGCGAGTGTCGTTTGCTGGAGGAAGGCGGGCGGCGGCATTTCATGACTCGCCGCTTCGACCGGACTGAGGATGGCGGCAAGCTGCATATGCAGTCACTCTGTGCGCTGGCCCACTTCGATTTCAATCAGGCGGGGGCCTATTCCTACGAGCAGGCGATGCTGTTGATTCGGCGTCTCGGGTTGCTCATGCAGGCCCGCGAGGAGCAGTTTCGCCGCATGGCATTCAATATTGTGGCGCGCAACCAGGATGATCATGTGAAGAACATTGCCTTCCTGATGGATCGCCGTGGTAATTGGTCGCTGTCGCCGGCCTTCGATGTCACCTTCAGCTACAACCCGCAGGGCATCTGGACCGGTTCGCATCAGATGACGATGAACGGCAAGCGAGATGGCTTCACGCTGGAGGATTTCAGGGAATGTGGCAGGGCGGTTGGTCTCAAGCGTGGTCGGGCCGAAGCCATTTTGGGGCAGGTCTGCGAGGCTGTCAGTCGTTGGCCGGAGTTTGCTGCGCAAGCCGGCGTCGCGGAGCCATGGATGGAACAGGTTCGTGTGCAGCTTAGGCTTGACTTAATCTGACGAAAGCTTAGAATGCGCGCCTGCTTCGATTATGGGTACGCCAGTATCGATGGTTGATCAGATGCGCAGTGGTAGTTCAGTTGGTTAGAATACCGGCCTGTCACGCCGGGGGTCGCGGGTTCGAGTCCCGTCCACTGCGCCATATTATGTTCTACAGACTTCCAGTAAGGTCTGTGAGCTATTGAAAAAAGGGCCGAAAGGCCCTTTTTTCGTTCCAGTGATGGCTGCTGGAAACCACCTGCATCCAGGGCTTTTTAGTGAGCCCAGGATTGGCCCTGACTCTTCAAGCCAGGAGCCACCCGCTTTCGTCGAGCATTGGACATACGAATCCTCCGGCGGCATGTCTTATGAACTGCGCTTCATCGATGATAGGCTTGTTGACATCAAAAGCAGTCGGTAGCTACTAATTCAGAAAAATTGAACAGGTCGCTGAAGTCGAGCAGTTGCTGTTGAAAAGGCATAAAAAAATCCGATGCCAGAAGTCTGACACCGGATTTTCAGGGAAGCCCCGCTTGAGTTCAATACTTGAAAGAACAGCATTACGGTACGAGGACCGGCTTCAACGGGGGTACTGATCCATCAGTGAGCACTAATCCTTCAGTTGGTACTAATCCTTTAGTGATAGGGATCGTAGTCGTTCTTTATTACAGAATGGTGACACCGAGGCTGCTCCGATCGACAAATTGCTTCCCTCGCAATTCAATCAAAACCGGAGCGCCGCATGACTGACAAGGCTAATAAACAGATCCGCGTTGGATTCATCGGCCTTAACTCGTTCAACACCCAGCTTCCGCGATGCATGAGTTAATCGACGCCATCTAGCATTCCGCTGTAAGGAGTACACTGCAATGACCGCACTTTCCATTCTCGAACTGGTTCGCGTCACAGAAGATACCGATGCCGGGGCAGCCCTCAACAATGCGCGGGACCTGGCATCCCATGCTGAGCAATGCGGCTATAAGCGCATCTGGGTGGCCGAACATCATAATATGGAGGGCATCGCCAGCGCCGCCACTTCGATCGTCATCGCCCACATAGCCGGTGGCACCAAGACCATCCGCGTCGGTGCCGGTGGCATCATGCTGCCGAATCATGCGCCCTATATCATCGCCGAACAGTTCGGCACGCTGGAACGGCTCTATCCCGGACGCATCGATCTTGGGCTTGGCCGTGCACCGGGCACCGATCAGGTCGCGGTGCGAGCAATGCGACGCTCGCCCGCCGCGTCAGAGCAATTCCCGCAGGATGTGCTGGAGCTGCAAGCTTTTCTGGCACCCGCCAGCTCAAGTCAGCGCATTACTGCCGTTCCCGCCGCCGGAACCAATGTACCGCTGTGGATATTGGGGTCGAGCGGTTTTGGGGCGTCGCTGGCAGCCGAGCTGGGCCTGCCCTACGCCTTCGCATCGCACTTTGCTCCCGAGATGCTGTTGCCGGCGCTGGAAATCTACCGCAGCCGCTTCAAGCCATCTGCGCAACTTGATCGCCCCTACGCGGTGGCAGGCATCAACGTTATCGCCGCCGATACCGACGCTGAAGCCAGGCGGCTCGCCACAACGCAGCAGATGTCCTTCGCTGATCTTGTCAGCGGACGGCGCGGCCTGAGCAAACCACCCATCGACGATATCGAAACCTACTGGTCTTCGGCTGAGCGGGCACAGGCCAATCAGATGCTGGCACGCTCGGTGGTCGGCTCCGCTGCCACAGTCCGCGCGGAACTGGATGCGTTTGTCGCTGAAACGAGTGTCGATGAATTGATGATTGTCTCGGACGTATATGATCACGCACCGCGGCTGCATTCGATCGGTTTGATAGCTGAGGCAATGAAGTAATCGTTGGCAGAAAGCGCTATACGCCTCAACGGCAGCGTCTCAAAACCCTCGCCCACTTAATTCCGCATGCGGAGGTAGATTGGCTCTCAGCCTCATCCGTGAGGGCGGCGGAGATGATCAAGAGCTGCTCGACGGCTTCAACAATGTCGTCCCTGCAGGTTGAGGGGGAATAGCATGTTGAAGCCTTCGGCTAGTTAGAGTCAGGTGGGGGCGCTCAGTTGCCGGGGTACTCGGCGATGATTTCGACCTCACCTTTTTTGGTCAGGCCTACCACCTGGTAGGGATCCTGGCGGTCGCCGTACTCCATGCCAGGTGAGCCCATAGGCATGCCGGGTACGGCTAAGCCCAGCAAATCAGGGCGCGCTTGCAGAGCCATGACCTGCTCAGCCGGTACGTGACCTTCAATGAATTGCCCATTGATCACGGCGGTATGGCAGGAACCCAGGCGTGCGGGCACGCCCAGCTCCTGTTTCACTGTCGCCATGTTGGCTTCGACATGGTCATTGACCTCGAAGCCATTGCTTTCCATATGCTTGATCCAGTCCTTGCAGCAGCCACAGTTGGCATCGCGGTGGACATCAATAGTCAGGTTGTCGGCGGCTTGGGCGACGCCTCCCAGCAGCATGGTGCTCAGGGCGATAAGGCGTAATTTTGCAAGCATGGTAGTTCCTTATGTGGTTGTTATTGGCAGCCGCCGCAGCACGTCGTGTGGCCGTCGTGAACCGGCTTTGCGGCGCTGGCAGCTGTCGCGGGGTAACCTGCCTCATCGAGGGCATTGATCAATGCCTGGCTGTCAGCCTGGCCGCTGACCTTGACGCGGGCCTTGTCGAGGTCGACTTCGACACCGTTGACGCCAGCCACGGCATTCAGCGCCTCGGTGACATGCTTGACGCAGGAACCGCAGGTCATTTTCTCTACATTCAATTCGATGGAACTCATGCTGGGTACTCCCTGGGTGATTTGAACTGGACACAGTTTCAACCTTGACGTCGTGGCAGAGTCAAGCGCTTTTCAGCGTTCTTTACTTCCCCGAGGAAACCTCATAACCTTGCGCCTGCTTCAGGTTCCTGTCGACATTGTCGGCAGGTGAAACTGGGAAGCCGGTGCGTCTTCTACAGACTATTCCGGCGCTGCCCCCGCAACGGTAAGTGAGTGCCAGCCACCCTGAAAGGTGCGCGTTGGCGGATGATTCAGCATGGCCACTGTGCTTGCACGGGAAGGTCGAATTATCGGATACCCATCCACTCATGAGCCCGGAGACCGGCCTGTCGCATGTCACAGCAGTGCGGCGGGCTCTGCGGGTGTAGCGTTTTCGTGCTGTGTCTGAAACCGTCTCCCCAACTCCGTTCGCCGACTGCATAACCAGCCATGCCGTACGGGTGAGTACGGTGACGGAGCACAGATGAAGTTTGTACGTACCTCCCTGGTGGCGGCCTTGATGGCCACTGCCTGTTTTTCCCATGCTGAATCCCTTTCCCTGGATAACCAGACCGTTACGGCGACCCGTACCGGGCAATCGCTGGGCGCCAATCTGGGCGCGGTAACGCGGCTGGATCAACGCGCTATCCAGCGCCTGCAACCAACCGACATGCTGGACCTGCTGCGGCGCACGCCGTCGCTGAGCATCGTCAACAATGGTGGGGCGGGCAAATCCAGCACGATTGGCATCCGCGGTAGCAGCAGTGATCATGTGCTGGTATTGATCGATGGTGTTCGCATAGGCTCGGTTACCAGCGGTAGCGCGGCGCTGCACAACCTGCCTGTCGAGCAGATCGAAAGCATCGAGATCGTCCGTGGCCCGCGTTCCAGCCTGTATGGCTCCGAAGCCATAGGCGGGGTGATTCAGGTGTTCACCAAGCGTGGCACGGGGGGCGATCCCAAGCCCTGGATGTCGCTCACTGCCGGCAGCCGTAATCACCATGCCGGCAGCGCCGGGGTGTCCGGCGGTGTCGGTCCGGCCTGGTACAGTCTCGCGGTAAGCAGTCTGGCGACCCGCGGTATTGATGCCCGGCCTGGGCGTGGTGACCCGGATAACGATGGTTACCGCGAGCTGTCCGGTAATCTGCGTGCCGGCTATCGCTTCGATAATGGCCTGGAGCTGGAAGGCCAGGTGCTGGAGTCCCATTCCAGCAGTGACTTCGACTCGGGCTACAAGGCCAATAACGACTCGAAGCTGAAAACCCATAGCCTCAATGCACGTTTCTCACCGCTTGAACCCTGGCGGGTGACGCTGCAGGCGGCACGCAGTGAGGACAAGAACGACACCTTCAATGCCAGTGTCTTCAACAGCCGTTTCGATACCCGGCGCGACAGCCTCGGTTGGCAGAATGATATCGAGCTGGGCACCGGCCACCTGCTGACGCTGGGCTTCGACCATCTGACTGATGAGGTCAGCAGCAGCGTCTCGTACAGCGAGGACCGCCGTACCAATAACGGTTACTACGCCCAATACCTGGGGCAGCAGGGTGTTCATGAATGGCAACTGAGTCTGCGCCATGATGACAATGAGCAGTTCGGTCGCTACAACACCGGCAATATCGCCTACGGCCTGAGTGTTACTGACAGCCTGCAATGGGTCGCCAGCTACGGCACTGCGTTCAAGGCGCCGACCTTCAATCAGCTGTACTACCCCGGTTTCGGCAACTCGGTTATCAAGGAAGAGACCTCGCGCAATGTCGAAACTGGCCTGCGTGGCGAGCATGACTGGGGTAACTGGTCGGTCAACCTGTTTCGCAATGAGGTGGATGACCTCATTTCCAGCGTGAATCTGGGTGGCGGCATCTATCTGTCAGAGAACGTGGACAAAGCGGTGATCAAGGGGGTCGAGTTCGAGATCGCCAGCCATTGGCTGGGCTGGGATTGGCGCAGCAACCTCACCTTACAGGATCCTGCCAACCGCAGCGCGCGCGCCGGTCAGGGTGACCTGCTGCGTCGGCGTGCCGAGCAGATGTTCAATCTGGATGTTGATCGCCGCTTCGGGCGTGTCGGCGTTGGAGCCAATGTGCATGCCGAAGGCCGGCGTTGGGACAACGCCAGTAATACCACCGACCTGCATGGCTACAACACCGTCGACTTGCGCGCCGAGTACTGGTTCAGCCACGCCTGGCGCCTGCAGGCGCGTATCAGCAATCTATTCGATACCGACTACGAGACGGCTGCCAGCTATCAGCAGCCGGGCCGGGCCGGGTATCTGACCGTTCGTTATCAACCCTTGTAACAAACCCGAAAACATCCGCAGGAGGATGAATCATGTTGGCATTATCCAAACGCAGCCAGGTGGCTGTCGGTATTGTACTGGTCCTGATGATGGCCATGACCCGGGGCAGCCATTT
>JASJKW010000025.1:0-3889 GCA_037621305.1 Pseudomonas sp. | reverse complement strand
GAACATGAACCTGCGTGACCCGATTCTGTACCGCATCCGCCATGCCCATCACCACCAGACCGGTGACAAGTGGTGCGTATATCCCAGCTATGACTTCACCCATGGTCAGTCGGACGCCATCGAGCGGATCAGCCATTCGATCTGTACTCTGGAGTTCGAGGATCACCGCCCGCTGTACGAGTGGTTTCTGGAGCACCTGCCGGTGCCGGCCAAACCGCGTCAGTACGAATTTGCCCGGCTGAACCTGAACTACACAGTAACCAGCAAGCGCAAGCTCAAACTGCTGGTTGACGAAGGTCACGTGAGTGGCTGGGATGATCCGCGCATGTCCACACTGAGTGCCTTCCGGCGCCGTGGCTACACGCCGGCGTCGATCCGCGAGTTCTGTGAACGCATCGGCGTCACCCGTTCCGACGCGGTAGTTGATATGGGTATGCTGGAGTTCTGTATCCGTGATGACCTGGATAACCACGCCCCGCGCGCCATGTGCGTGCTGCGCCCCCTCAAGGTCACCATCACCAACTACCCCGAAGGCCAGGTGGAGCAGCTGACGCTGCCGCGCCATCCGAAGCAGGATATCGGTGAGCGGGTTCTGCCATTCAGTCGTGAACTGTATATCGACCAGGACGACTACATGGTCGATCCGCCCAAGGGCTACAAGCGCCTGGTGCCGGGCGGCGAAGTGCGTCTGCGTGGCAGTTACGTGATTCGCGCTGACGAGGCCATCACCGACGCTGAGGGCAATGTCGTCGAACTGCTGTGCTCCTATGACCCGGAGACCCTGGGCAAGAACCCAGAGGGCCGCAAGGTCAAGGGCGTGATTCACTGGGTGCCGGCGGCAGAAAGTGTCGAGTGTGAAGTGCGCCTGTACGATCGCCTGTTCACCTCGGCAAACCCGGACAAGGGCGAGGAGGGTGGTACCTTCCTGGATAACATCAACCCCGATTCGCTGGTTGTGCTTAAAGGTTGCCGCGCCGAGCCGTCACTGGCCACGGCAACGTCGGACGAGCGCTTTCAGTTTGAGCGCGAAGGTTACTTCTGCGCTGACAGCAAGGATTCCCAGCCAGGGAATCTGGTCTTCAACCGCACCGTCACGCTGCGCGATTCCTGGGGGCAATAATCAATGGCATTGCATGTCTACAACACGCTGAGCAAGACCAAGGAAGTATTCAAGCCGTTGGAAGGCAACAGTGTGCGCATGTACGTATGCGGCATGACGGTATATGACTTCTGCCATATCGGTCATGCACGGGTCATGGTTGCTTTTGATGTGGTGTCCCGGTGGCTGCGTTATCGCGGCTACGATCTGACCTACGTGCGCAATATCACGGATATCGACGACAAGATCATTCGCCGGGCCAACGAGAACGGTGAGAGCTTTCAGCAGCTGACCAACCGCATGATTGCCGCGATGCACGAAGACGAGGCGCAGCTGAATGTGCTGCCTCCGGATCAGGAGCCACGCGCCAGTGATCATGTCGAGGGCATGCACAGCATGATCCAGACGCTGATCGACAAGGGATATGCCTATGCGCCCGGCAATGGTGATGTGTATTACCGGGTAGGCAAGTTCGCCGGTTACGGCAAGCTGTCGCGCAAGCGTATCGAAGACCTGAAGATCGGCGCGCGCATCGAGGTCGACGAGGCCAAGGAAGACCCGCTGGACTTCGTGCTGTGGAAAGGTGTCAAGCCCGGCGAGCCGAGCTGGTCATCGCCCTGGGGTGATGGTCGCCCTGGCTGGCACATTGAATGCTCGGTGATGTCCACCTGCTGTCTGGGAGATACCTTCGATATTCATGGTGGCGGTCCGGATCTGGTGTTCCCGCACCATGAGAACGAGATTGCCCAGAGTGAAGCGGCAACCGGTAAGACCTACGCCATGTCCTGGATGCATGCCGGGGCGGTGCGGGTGGATGGCGAGAAGATGTCCAAATCCCTGGGCAACTTCTTCAGCATCCGCGAAGTGCTGGAAAAGTATCACCCTGAAGTGGTGCGCTATCTGCTGGTTGCCAGTCATTACCGCAGTCCGATCAACTATTCGGAAGATAATCTCAAGGAAGCGAAGAGTGCTCTTGAGCGATTCTACCGTTCCTTGAAAGGTCTGCCCGAGGCGGCGCCCGCAGGTGGTGATGCACTTGCCGAGCGTTTTGCGGCTGCCATGGATGATGACTTCAATACCCCAGAGGCCTGCGCTGTCCTGTTTGATATGGTCCGTGAGGTCAACCGTCTGAAGGAATCGGACCTGCAAGCAGCTGCGGCCCTGGCTGCGCGCCTGCGTGAGCTGGCCAGTGTCATCGGTATTCTGCAGCTGGAGGCGGATAGCTTCCTGCAGGGCGGAGCTGCTGGCAAGGTCGATGCGGCAGAGGTGGAAGCACTTATCCAGGCGCGCCTGCAGGCGCGCGCGGACAAGAACTGGGCCGAGTCTGATCGCATCCGCGATCAGCTGACCAGCATGGGGGTGGTGTTGGAAGATGCCAAGGGCGGAACGACCTGGCGTCTGCAGGACTGAGTACATTCTGCCCCGCTCCGTGCAAGGCGGAGCAGGGCAGAATGGTGGCTACTTCCAGATATTGCCGTCGATCTTCTCATGCAGCTCCGGGTAGTCAGCTGATGTGAACTTGGGTGTGTCCCCCCGTTTACGTTGTTCGAAATAGTCCTTGGTCAGCTTTGATACGGTGCCAGACAACAGCATTATGGCAATCAGGTTGATGGTCGCCATCAGCCCCATCGAAGCGTCTGCAGCATTGAAGACGGTTAGCACTGCCTCCCTCGCGCCCCAGACAACCATTGCCAAAGCCGCCACTCGCAGCAGCGTGATTCCGAGAGTATTGCCCATACCCAGATAGATCATCGCGTTTTCTGCATAAGTGTAATTTGCCACGATCGAGGTGAAGGCGAAGAACAGAATGGCGATGGCAATAAAATAGCTACCGGCACTGCCAATATGCACTTCGAGAGCCTGCTGGGTCAGCTGGATGCCGGTGACGCCGTTGCCCGGATCGAGAATGCCTGACAGCAGAATCATGATGGCCGTAGCGGTGCAGATTATGATGGTGTCGATAAAGACACCGGCAGCCTGCACCAGGCCTTGTGATGAAGGGTGATGAGGAGCAGGGGTTGCGGTAGCAGCCACGTTCGGTGCCGACCCCATACCTGCTTCGTTCGAGAACAGGCCGCGTTTGATGCCGTTGAGCATGGCCGCAGTAATCGAACCGGCCACCCCGCCGACAGCTTCATCCAGACCGAAGGCGCCGCGGATGATCGACATGAAAGCCGCGGGCACGTCATTTATGTTTACCACCAATACGAACAGTGCCACCAACACGTAGGCACCGGCCATGAAGGGCACAACATATTCGGCAAAGCGGGCGATGGAGCGCAAGCCACCAAAGATCACGATACCCGCGAAGACCGCAATGACCAGCCCGACCCATGTCTTCGGTAGGCCAAAGGCGCTTTCCATGGCGTCGGCTATCGAGTTGGCCTGCACCGCATTGAAGATCAGGCCGAAGGAGATGATCAGGCTGACCGCAAAAATGGCTCCAGCCCAGGGCGCTTTCAGACCCTTGGCTATATAAAAGGCCGGGCCGCCGCGGTACTGGCCTTTGCGATCCTGAACCTTGTACAGCTGGGCCAGGGTGCTCTCGGCATAACCGGTGGCCATACCGACCATGTCTACCACACAAATCCAGATAATCGCGCCAGCACCGCCTAGATACAGCGCGACCGCGACCCCGGCGATGTTACCGGTGCCAACGCGGGAGGCGAGGCTGGTACACAGGGCCTGGAAGGGTGAAATACCATATTGGTCGCTTTTTCGGGAGCTGAGAATCGACCGCACCATTTCTCCGAAATGGCGAAATTGGATGAAACCGAGTCGCAAGGTGAA
>JASJKW010000024.1:0-10847 GCA_037621305.1 Pseudomonas sp. | reverse complement strand
CGCCGGGCTGCTGGGGTTATCCAGTGAGTTTGTCATCGAAAACGCCCGTTACGAGATGATCATCGCAGCGGTGCTTTTCGTTATTCTGTTTTCCGGCTTCCTGATTCCGACCGCCAACCTCGCGGGTACTCACGGGCCGTTGATACCTATGATCCCACTGATCGTGGCGTCGGGTGGACACCCCATGGCGCTGGGGATTCTGGTCGGCGTGTTCGGGCTGGCGCTGGCATTGCTGCGTGGTGGCAGCCTGTTGGCGCGGCTCACCAGTGACGGTGTCTGTGGTGGCTTGCTGCTGTATCTGGGTTTCATCGGCGTCATCGCGCAAATCAAGGTGTTGTTCAGTTGGGCGGAAGGCTTCGGTATGGGGCATATCGCCTTTATCGTGGTATTTGCCACTATCATCATGTACGCCCTGCTGGAGCATTGGCGGCTGCGTTGGTTGGCCATCCCACTGGGCTGCATCATGGCAGCCTGTATTGCTCTGGCACTGGGTGCGCCATTCGAATTCACGACCGAACCGGGTATTCCGAACATGAATCCGGCCTATTGGTGGGGGGAGGAGACCGGTTGGCAGGTCGGGTTGCCGAAACTGCATCATTTCATTGCGGTGGCACCTTTTGCCGTACTGGCCGTGGCCATGTGGTCGCCGGACTTTCTCGGCCATCGCATCTTCCAGCAGCTCAATTACCCGCCCAAGGCGCAGAAAGCCTTGATGAACATTGACGACACCATGCGCGTGGCGTCGATTCGTCAATTGGTTGGTACCACACTGGGTGGAGGAAACCTGGCATCTTCCTGGGGCACGTTCATGGTGCCGGCAGCCATTGCCAAGCGGCCGATTCCTGCGGGTGCGATACTCACCGGTGTGCTCTGCATAGTCGCAGCGGTCTGGGGGTACCCTATGGATCTGGCGGTCTGGCCGCCGGTGTTGAGCGTGGCATTGCTGGTGGGGGTGTTTCTGCCGTTGCTGGAAGCCGGCATGCAGATGACCCGCGAGGGCAAGACCTCACAGTCAGCTGCAATCGTGGTGTTTTCATCTGCGCTGGTGAATCCAGTATTTGGTTGGTCGCTGACCATGCTGCTCGACAACATGGGCTTCATCGGCGATCGCGAGCGTGGTCAGGGCTTGTGCCGACTGGACCGCTGGGTGATTCCCTCGGTGATGTTCATCGGGCTATGCGCAGTGATGCTGGCGATCGGCATGCTCCCCGGCATACCGGCCATGCTCGAGTCGTTCCGCGTACTGGACTGACCTTCAGCGGCCCCGCTTGCAAGGAGCGGGGCCGCTGGCAGGATGCTTCAGTTGGGTGGGTCGAGCCGCTCGCCCATTTTCTGCCCCATGCGCACCAGACTTCCTGCTGCAAGACTTTCATCCCACCGGGCATGCCCGGGAGCGAACAGCACTATGGCGGTGGAGCCGAGTTTGAAACGGCCCATCTCCGCACCGCGCTCCAGCTCCGGCGCACTGTTGCCATAGGCCTCGCTGCGCAGTTGGCGTTGCGGCGGAGCGACCAATCCAGCCCATACGGTTTCCACCGAAGCTACAATCATGGCGCCCACCAATACCACGGCCATGGGGCCGGCGTCGGTGTCGAACAGGCAGACGACGCGCTCGTTGCGTGCGAACAATTCCGGCACGTTCTCTGCGGTGGTCTGGTTCACTGAAAACAGTTTTCCCGGAACATACACCATTTCCCGCAATGTGCCGCCCAATGGCATATGGACGCGGTGGTAGTCGCTGGGTGACAGGTAGACAGTGGCAAACTCGCCACCCTGGAACTGTTCGGCATGCAGCGGATTGCCACCAAGCAGCTCCAGCACACTGAAACTCTGACCCTTGGCCTGAAAGATACGACCATGTTCGATACGGCCCAGCTGGCTGATGGCGCCATCGGCGGGGCACAGGATGCTGTTCGTCCCCTCATCCAGCGGGCGTGCGTCGGGCAGCAGGGCGCGGGTGAAGAAGTCATTGAAGCTGCGATAGGCGGTCGGATTCGGCTCGACGGCCTGGCTCATGTCCACTTGGTAGCGCTTGACGAACCAGTTGATAAAGGGGTTCTTTACCCAGCTCCAGGTGCAGTTGGCCAGCCCGCCGGCAAGGCGCGATAACAGGTGTTGCGGCAGCAGATACTGCGAAGTGATAAACAAACAATTGCGCATGCGGTAACAGCCTCAGAGTTCAACGGGAGTGTCGGGGTGGTTGCCCCATTCGGACCAGGAGCCGGCGTAGGCCTTGACCCGTGGATAGCCAAGGATCTTGGCCGCCAGATAAGTGAAGCCGGAACGGTGGTGAGTCTGACAATGGGTGACCACCTCCCGATCAGGGGTAATACCCAGTGCCAACAGTTGCTCGGCGAGATCGGAGCGCAGACGCAGGCCACGCTGCGGGTCCATGCCTGCTGTCCATTCAAAATTGATCGCACCGGGAATGTGCCCGCCCTTGGCTGCCAGCACTTTCTCGCCGCGATGTTCTGCCGGTGAGCGGGCATCCCAGATGATCCGATCCGGATTGTTCAGCTCAGCCATCAGCGTTTCCGCCGTCACCGTATGCTCGTTATTGATCACCAGGGTGGGTTGGGTCGGTTCGGCCTGATGGACGTCCTGTTCCAGCGGACGATCTTCAGCCTGCCAGGCCTTCAGACCGCCATTGAGATAGCTGTAACGGGTGTGACCGATGCTGTCGAGAATCCAGATGAAGCGCCCGGCCCACCCACCGCCTTCGTCGTCATAGACAATATAATGCAGGTCGGAATGATGGCCCAGCGCCCCAAAAATCTGCTGCAGGCTGTTCACATCAGGCAGAAAACCTGGCGTCGGCGCGGGAGTGGTGATGCTGTTGGGTGGTAGGTGCACGGCGCCGGGGATATGACCGGCCAGGTATTGCTCTGATTTGCTTAGATCTACCAGCCGGAACAGGCTTGGCTCAAGCTGGCTCGGCAGCTGGCTCGGCTCCAGCAGTAAGGGTAATGAGGGCTTGGTCATGGTTTTTCCAATTCCAGAGGATTCCTTTATTTGTTGAGAAGGATTATACAGAGCAAAAACAACAAAACCGGAATCCAGCCTGAATTACCCATGCAATGAATGGCATTATTCGGTTACGAATGGCGCTCAGGATTGAGAGCCGGCCGCCGATATAGTGTGCAGTGGCTGGAATCGGTCTGCTTCGCGACTCGGCTGACTATAACGCGAACATGGTTATTGCGCTGGGCTGACAATACGCCGGGCAGAATATGTTTATTGGGGATCGCAGTTTTTATGCTGAAAATAGCGGGTTATGTGGTGGTTCTGGTCAGTGTGCTGGGCGGATTTATGATGTCTGGCGGTGTGCTGGCCGCTTTGTGGCATCCATTCGAGATCCTGATCATCCTCGGGGCCGCCCTGGGGGCTTTTCTGGTCGCGAACAACATGGCGACGGTCAAGGCGGTGTTTCGCAAGGTCCCGATCATCTTTTTCGGTCACCGCTTCAATAAACCTTTCTATCTCGATGTACTCGGCCTGCTCTATGAGATCCTCAACAAGAGTCGCCGTGAGGGCATGATGGCGATCGAAGGGGATATCGAGGAACCGCAGGAAAGTCCGATCTTCGCGAAGTATCCGGCCATCCTCAAGGATGCCCACATGACCGCTTTCATTTGTGACTACCTGCGGATCATGTCTACCGGAACCATGGCGCCGCACGAGCTGGAGGCGCTGTTCGATGTGGAAATTTCCACGCTCACTGAGGAGCT
Source organism: Pseudomonas sp. (assembly GCA_037621305.1). Lineage (GTDB taxonomy): Bacteria > Pseudomonadota > Gammaproteobacteria > Pseudomonadales > Pseudomonadaceae > Halopseudomonas. The sequence goes on along the minus strand of JASJKW010000024.1, from coordinate 7,119 downwards.
GAACGAGCCGTCCCATGCAGTAAACCGGGTCGCTGATGCGCTGCCGGGTTTCGGTATCGTCGCCGCCGTGCTGGGTATCGTGATCACCATGAGCATTCTTGGTGAGGCAGATAACGCCCTGATTGGCGAGAAGGTGGGGACGGCGTTGGTGGGGACTTTCCTCGGTATCCTGGCGGCCTACGGTTTTGTCGGCCCGTTCAGCGCGGCTATGCAACATGAAGCCACTGAGGAAGCCAATACCTACGAAGCAATCAAGATGTGTCTGGTAGCCAGCGCCCAGGGATTGCCACCGGCGTTGGCGGTGGAGTTCGGTCGCAAGTCGTTGCTCACTGATCAGCGACCGAGCTTTGCCGAGCTGGAAACCTCGGTCAAGGGGCGCTGATCGGTGAGTAATAACGACCAGCCGATTATCGTCAAGCGGGTCAGCCGCAAGGCCGCAGGACATCACGGTGGCTCCTGGAAGATCGCTTTTGCCGACTTCGCGATCGCCATGATGGCGTTCTTTCTGGTGATGTGGTTGGTGACCGTAGCCACGCCGGAACAGCTGAAAATGGTCTCGGCGTACTTCAAGGACCCGATCAACTTTGATGCTGGCAGTCCGCATCCGATTGATCTGGGCGGATCACCGGTCCCGGCGCCGCAACGCAGCCTCAACGAGATGGTTGCCGATATCGAGCCGCCTCCGCTGCCAGGGGAGCCGGAGGTTGACTCACTGCCAGACAAGATGGAGCTGCGCGAGCTGGATCTGTTGTTACAGGAATTGCAGAACAAGATCGACACCGAGCCGGTTCTGCAGCGCTTCCGTGACCAGATCCTGATGGAGTTCACTCTGGAAGGTTTGCGCATCCAGATAGTTGATGCGGAAAACCGGCCGATGTTCGCCAGCGGCAGTCCTGAGCTGCAACCTTATTTCGAAGAGATCCTGCTGACCCTGAGCGATACCATTGCCAAGGTGCCGAAGAAGATCAGCATCAGTGGTCACACGGACGGGATGCCTTATACCCGGCGTCCGGATTACGGCAACTGGGAGCTGTCGACTCAGCGGGCCAACGCGGCGCGTCGTACGCTATTGGCGGCTGGCTATCCCGAGCATCAGGTGGCGCGGGTGGTGGGATATGCCGATTCGGCACTGTTCGATCCGGCTAACCCGTTGAATCCGATCAATCGGCGGATCGATATCGTGGTCATGAACAAGCGGGCGGAGCAGGATATGGCGCGCCAGGCTGGGGGGGCGCTGGTACCTTCGGACGAGGCGGTTCCTGCGCCACCGAACGAGCAGCCAGAGGTGGAGTCTGCCGAGGAACTGTCAGTGCCCCAGCCGCCAGTGCAGCCTCCGCGCAATCTGTTCGAGGATGCAGGCCGGCCGCTGCAGCGGATCGAACTGTAGCTCAGTTGCCGCCGAGGCTGGTGAGAATGTGCCGATAGCTCTGGATTCGGCTGGCCGAGATTTCTCCGCTGGCCACGGCCTCAAGCAAGGCGCAGCCCGGTTCGTGTTTATGCTGGCAGTCGCGGAACCGGCAATACCCCAGAAACGGCCGAAACTCGATAAAGCCTTCCAGCAGGTCATCCGGAGTGATGTGAGTCAGACCGAATTCGCGAATACCGGGAGAGTCGATCAGATCCCCGCCGGCAGGAAAGTGGAACAGCCTTGCGGTGGTGGTGGTGTGCATGCCCTTGCCGGTCATTTCCGACAGCGCGCCAACGCGCAGGTCGGCATCCGGAAGCAGAGCGTTGATCAGAGATGATTTTCCAACCCCGGACTGACCGACAAATACGTTCACATGGTCACGCAGCTCTTCGCGCAGGATGTCCAGGCCATCACCAGAGTCTGCTGATAAACACAAAGTGCGATAACCCAGGCGGGCATAGTCATCCAGCCAGGCGCGGATATGCGCGTAGTCGCCCTGATCCAGCAGGTCAGCCTTGTTCAACACCAGCAATGGCTCAAGCCCGGCCTGTTCGGCTGCGACCAGATAGCGGTCGATCAGATTGCTGTGCGGGGTGGGCAGGGGAGCAAACACGATGACCAGTCGATCAACGTTGGCTGCCACCGGTTTCAGCTGACCGCGGTGATCGGGTCGGTAGAGTTCGGTGCGCCGTGGCTGCAGTGCGACGATGACGCCACCTTGCTGATTGTCGGCGCGCCAGACAATCCGGTCTCCGGTGACCAGAGCAGGTAGGTTGGCTCTTCGATGGCAGCGTCGGATCTGCCCTTGCAACGGTCCGGACGAGGCTTCGACATCCACCTGCACACCGAAGTGCGCGATGACCTGGCCTTCCTGCTCGGGTCCGAGGTCGCCGCCGAGCAGCGTTTCTTCGGCGATGTCTGCGCGGCGAGTGGCACGCGCGCTGCGTTCGTCCTGGACTTTTTGAATCCGCCAGCTCTGGCGTCGTGTGAGATGTCGCTTGGCCATGTGTTATTGCATCTTGAGAATCCGCCGCAGTGTAGCATGGGGCGCGTATACTGAATCTACTTGGGAATGCGGAAAAACAGCATTCATAACAGATAGGAGTGACTATGAAACACCCGGACAACCTGATCTGGATTGACCTGGAAATGACCGGTCTTGATTCGGATAAGGACGTGATCATCGAGATTGCCACTATCGTTACTGACTCCCAGCTGAATGTGCTGGCCGAAGGTCCGGCGATTGCAGTAAAGCAACCGGATGCCATGCTTGACGGCATGGATGAGTGGAATACCCGTCAGCACAATCAGTCAGGGCTGGTGCAGCGGGTCAAAGACAGTGTGGTCAGTGTCGAGGAAGCCGAACAGATGACCCTGGAATTCCTCTGCAAATGGGTACCGGCAGGGCGCTCACCCATGTGTGGCAACAGCATTTGTCAGGATCGACGCTTCCTGTACCGGGGCATGCCGAGCCTGGAACAATTCTTCCATTATCGTAACCTTGACGTGTCTACGCTCAAGGAGCTGGCTGCACGTTGGGCACCGGCGGTGCGTGATGGTTTCACCAAGGAAAGCAGCCATCTGGCGATGGACGATATCCGTGACTCGATTGCCGAGCTGCAACACTACCGCGAGCATTTCATCAAGGTGTGAGCGTGACACCATGTTGCGCCAGTGCCCAGCGCACATGTTCCTGCACCAGTTCGGAAGGGTGGTCGAGCCGGCTGTTCAGCGCGTCGATCACCGGGATGCTGGAATGGGCATTGCCCAGTCCGATGGCCAGGTTGCGCAGCCAGCGTTCGTGACCGATACGCCGCAGCGGTGAGCCTTCGGTATTCTTCAGGTATTGCTCTTCATCCCAGCGGAACAGGCTGATCAGGTCGGCCTGATCCAGTTGATGGCGTGGGCTGAAATCCTGCTCGCCGGTGGGTTTGGCGAATTTGTTCCACGGGCAGACCAGCTGACAGTCATCGCAACCGAACACCCGATTGCCCATCAATGGGCGCAGATCCTCGGGAATAGCCCCCTTGAGTTCGATGGTCAGGTAGGAAATGCAGCGCCGGGCATCCAGTACGTGCGGGCCGATGAAAGCGTCCGTTGGACATTTGCTCAGGCAGGCGGTGCAGCTGCCGCAGTGTTCCTGTTCATAGGCTTCATCGGTGGGTAGCGGTAGATCGGTATACAGCTCGCCGAGGAAGAAGAAACTGCCGGCCTTGCGGTTCAGCAACATGGTGTTCTTGCCAATCCAGCCGAGGCCGGAGCGGGTCGCCAGTGCGCGCTCCATGACCGGGGCGCTGTCGACAAAGGCACGAAAGCCGAACGGGCCGATAAGCCCCTGGATGCGTTCTGCCAGTTGTTGCAGGCGGCGGCGAATCAGCTTGTGATAATCGCGCCCCAGGGCGTAACGGGAAATATACGCGGCGTCGCGATCGGCCAAGCGTTTGGCCATGCTGGTGTCGGTGGGCAGGTAGTCCATGCGCACCGAGATGACCCGTCGTGTGCCCGGCACCAGCTCAGCCGGCTGTGTGCGCTTGCTGCCGTGACTGGCCATCCACTCCATTTCGCCGTGGTAGCCGGCATCCAGCCATTGTTGCAACCGCTGTTCGTGGGCACCGATATCCGGGTCACTGATGCCCAGCTGCTGGAACCCCAGCTCGGCGGCAATGTCGCGGATCTGTGCGGCGAGCAGGGCATAATCGACGGCGGTATCGGGCATGGGGCTGGGGTCTATGCTTGAGTGAACGTATAATTCTGCCAGACATTGGCCCGGGTGACATGTCCATGCGTCCTGATTCACTGCCTTCTCAGCTGGAACGGCTGGATTTCGCAACATATCAACAGCAACTCCCGGCGCGCCCGCGTGACGTGCACAAGGGTATGTTCGGCCATTTGCTGGTGATCGGCGGCAATCATGGCATGGGCGGCGCCATCATGCTGGCGGCAGAAACCGCGCTGCGCTGTGGCGCCGGCAAGGTCAGCGTGGCCACTCGCAGTGAGCATATCGCCCCTATGCTGGCTCGTTGCCCGGAAGTGATGGCGCAGGGGGTGGATGATCCGGCACAATTGGCACCGCTGCTTGAGCAGGCCAGCGCAGTGGTGCTGGGGCCCGGTCTGGGCCGTGATGTCTGGGCTGAGCAGATGCTGGCTCAGGTGTTGAAGCACGATGTGCCGCGGATTCTTGATGCAGATGCGCTGAACAGTATTGCCAGCATGCCGCGGCCGGTCCGGCTGGGTGGGCAGACGGTAATCACGCCGCATCCCGCTGAAGCGGCGCGATTGCTGGCCTGCCATACCACCGATATCCAGGCCGACCGGCTCACGGCGGTTGCGCAGTTGGCGGAACGCTTTGCCTGTGCCGCTGTCCTCAAGGGTGTGGGCTCGCTGGTGGCAGGTCCCGAAAAAGAGCGGCTGCCGGGATTGTGCCCATACGGTAATCCGGGCATGGCCAGCGCCGGCATGGGAGATGTATTGTCCGGTGTGATCGGCGCACTGCTGGCACAGCATCTGGACGCTGGGACCGCAGCGCGTTACGCGGTGCTGCTGCATGCTCTGGCCGGTGATCGAGTGGCAGAGCAGGACGGCCAGCGGGGCATGCTGGCCAGTGATTTGATTTCATCCATACGTTACTACCTGAACCGGAATATTTGATGACCCTGGAATTGCATGCACAAGGTGATCAGGCCATGGAACGCCTGGGCGCCGCTATCGGTGAGGCGCTTGACTGGCGTGGCAGCATCTGGCTGGTGGGCGATCTCGGCGCTGGCAAGACGACCCTCAGCCGTGGCCTGATCCGCGCTGCCGGTCATGCTGGCGCAGTAAAAAGCCCGACCTTTACCCTGGTAGAGCCTTATGAACTGGGTCAGCACACTATCTACCATTTTGATCTATACCGACTGGCTGATCCCGAAGAGCTGGAGTTTCTCGGCATTCGCGACTACTTTTCGGACAATAGCCTGTGTCTGATAGAATGGCCCGCCAAGGGACAGGGCATGTTGCCGCAGCCGGATCTGGTCATCAGTATCATGATTGACGGTGAGGGTAGACGGTTGCAGATTGACGGGCATGGGGAACGGGGCCTGGCTGCTGGCCAAAAGCTGTACAGCACAAGAGGCGAAGTAACGCCGTGATGACAATAAAAGCAATGACGATGCGTATCGTGACGGTATTGCTGACGACAACCAGCATGCTGTTTGGTGGGCTGCTGCACGCCGCCCAGATCGAGAGCGTGCGGCTCTGGCGAGCGCCGGACAACACGCGCCTGGTATTTGATCTCACCGGGCCGGCCGATCACAAACTATTTACGCTCTCCAGTCCTGAGCGGATTGTCATCGACATCTCCGGTGCCAGCTTCTCGGCCAGCACCAGCGATCTGCCGCTGCAGGATACGCCCTTGACCGGGGTACGCTCTGCGGCCCGCGATGGCAGTGATCTGCGCGTGGTGCTGGATCTGTCCCGCGAGGTCAAACCCAAGAGTTTTTCATTGCCACCGAACCAGCAGTATGGGCACCGGTTGGTAATCGACCTGTACGACAACGAACCACAAAGCAAGCTGCCGGCTGCCGCAGAGCCAAGCGCTTCTCCCTTGCCGCAGACCCCGAGCCGCTCCGTGGCGGAGGCCGGACAGCGTGACATCATCGTCGCTCTGGACGCAGGGCATGGCGGGGAAGATCCCGGTGCCATTGGTCATAACAAAGCGCTGGAGAAGCACGTGGTACTGGCAATCGCCAAGGATCTGAAGGGCATGATTGATGCCGAGCCGGGATTCAAGGCGGTACTGGTGCGTACCGGGGACTATTTCATCCCGCTGCGCAAGCGCACCGAGATCGCCCGCAAACACAGTGCTGACCTGTTCGTGTCCATTCATGCTGACGCCTTTACCCGGCCCAGTGCCTTCGGTGCATCGGTATTTGCGCTGTCCGATCGCGGTGCCACATCGGAAACTGCCCGCCTGCTGGCCGATCGGGAAAACCGTTCCGACTTGATCGGTGGAGTGGGTGGGGTGAGTCTGGACAACAAGGACCAGATACTGGCCAGCGTGCTTCTGGACCTGTCGATGACGGCCACCCTGTCCGCCAGCCTTGACGTAGGGCAGCAGGTGTTGAGCTCCATCAGCAAGTTGACCCCGCTGCACAAGCGTCGGGTTGAACAGGCCGGTTTCATGGTGCTCAAGTCGCCGGATATCCCTTCGATCCTGGTGGAGACCGGTTTCATTTCCAACCCCGGTGAGGCCAGGAAGCTGGTTACACGCAGTCATCAGCAGGGGCTGGCGCGAGCCATGCACAGCGGCATTCTCGGCTATTTCCATCGCAACCCGCCGCCCGGCACCCGTATTGCTGCCTTGAAGAACAGCGGCCAGTTGGCCCAGGGGCCGCGCGAGCATACCGTGACTCGGGGTGATACCCTGTCGATGATTGCCACCCGCTATGAAGTCAGCCTGGCCAGTTTGCGCCAGGCCAACCGGTTGGGCAGCGATCAGATCCGCGTCGGCCAGGTACTCAAGGTGCCGGCTGGCAATATGCTGGTCAAGAATGACCCCTGATACCGCTATTGAAGCCTGATATGCCCCGAATACAATTGTTGAATCCGCGACTGGCTAACCAGATCGCGGCTGGTGAGGTTGTCGAGCGCCCCTCATCGGTGATCAAGGAACTGCTGGAAAACAGCCTGGATGCCGGTGCTACGCGTGTCGATATCGACGTCGAGCAGGGTGG